>CALMVH010000045.1 GCA_937873165.1 uncultured Rhodospirillales bacterium | reverse complement strand
TACGCCCTCCGTCTTCACGCCGTTGTACTTGCCCGTGAACGGCGCTTCGGTGCCTTTGCCCCGGGCGAGCCGGTATGTGTCGGCAGGCAGCTCCGACTTCCACTCCGCATCCGTTTTCTCGATTTTGTTTGTCATGACTGTTCCTTCCTTGTTTTATGCATATGGGCATGCCCGAACGAAAATTCAGCCATCCGACGGCCAGCGCCGCAAGACAAGGAGCGGTATGTTCATAGAAGGAGCCGCACGCGAATCGAAACCCGACCCGGCCTTGCCGGCGAAGATCGCGTACATCCTGTATCTGGCGGGCCCGTTCTTTGCCGGCCTGCCCTGGATTGCAGCGGTCGTGGTCGCCTATGCTTTCCGCGACAATGCGCCGGCGTGGCTGGCTGGCCATTACCGCTTCCAGATCCGCACCTTCTGGATCGGGATGCTTCCCTGGCTGGTGTCCGCGCCGCTCTGCCTCGTGCTGATAGGGTTCCTGCCGATGGGATTGCTGGTGCTGTGGGTCTGGATCAGGGCCGCCAAGGGTCTGCGCCTGACGATCTCGGGCCAGCCGCTCCTGCGCCCTGCCAGCTGGACGATCGGGTAATGAACAAAGCGCCGGAGGCCTTGTTGTAGGAAATGGGACAGCCAGCGACCGATATCCTGTATCGCCGTTCGCCGTTGGGCGAGGCATCTCCCCTCCTGTTCGACAGCCCCCACAGCGGCAACATCTACCCTGCCGATTTCATGTACGCTTGCCCGACCCACATCCTGAGGCAGGCCGAGGATGCCTTTGTCGACGATCTGTATGCCCATGTTGCGCGCAGCGGCGGCACCCTGATCGCGGCGAAGTTTCCGCGCTCCTACATCGACGTCAACCGGGCGGTGGACGATATCGATCCCCAGCTGCTTGCCTCTTCGTGGCCGGGCGCGCTGCGGCAGAGCGAAAAAGGCCGGGTCGGCATGGGACTGGTGCGCCGTATCTGCCGTCCCGGCATGCCGGTCTATGCCCGCCGCCTCAGCGTGCGCGAGATCCAGTCCCGCATCGAGACCTACTACGTGCCGTATCATGCGGCGCTGCGCGCCAGCCTCGATGCGTTGTGGCAGCGGTTTGGGGCCGTGTGGCATGTAAACTGCCACTCAATGCCGTCGGGCATCGTGTCGGGACCACCGTTCCAGGGACGCGCGGATATCGTGCTGGGCGACCGCGATGGAACGACCTGCCACAAGGAATTCACCGCCTTTGCCCACGGTTTCTTCGAGCATCTAGGCTATGCGGTGCGTTTGAACGACCCATACAAGGGCGTCGAAATCGTGCGGCGGTACGGCGACCCTGTGCGCGGCGTGCACAGCCTGCAGATCGAAATCAGCCGCCGCCTGTACATGGACGAGGAAAAGCTTGTCCCGAACGAGAACTACAACCAGTTAAAGATCGACCTCGGCGCTTTCGCGGCGGCGCTGAGACGATTTGCCGACGATCAGCTTTTCTCTGCCGCAGCGGATTGAACCATGCGCTTTGCCAGTCTCCTTCTTGTTTGCAGCCTCCTGTCGAGCACCGCATGGGCGGCAGGGTCTACTACGCCTACGGTTGGCGGCGTTTCGCAGCCGCCGGTTTCCCCCGGCGGCGCCGCAGGCACCGTCACCGCGCCAGTGGTGGAGGGCCGCGGCGGGTTTACGGTGTTCAATCCCGCACTCGGCACCACCGGCTACGGCATGGTCGGTCCCTACGGCTACCAGCCTTCGATGGGCGTCAACTCCTACGGCGCTTATGAAGGCGGCAATGGGCAGGGTTCGACGGGAACGGCCGTTCCCGCCGCGTCAGGCACCCAGGCGTCGGCACCGTACACCCAGTCCGTCTACGGTAAGTGCTACAATGACGATAAGGGCCAGTCGGTTCACCAGTTGATATCGTGGGAATGCCATGCCGACGACGGCACCATCGTGTCGGCGGGCGAATGCCAGACGCCGAACTCGATTACGCCCTGCAGCAACCAGTAGCCGCGGGTCAGGCCGTCAGCAGCCGGTCGACAAAGCGGCCGGCGTCTTCCTCGATCCGCGTCAGGTGTGCCGCGTCCCGAAAGCTTTCGGCGTAGATCTTGTAGACGTCTTCGGTGCCCGAAGGCCGTACGGCGAACCACCAGTCCTCCGTCTCGATCTTGATGCCGCCGATGGCGTTGCCGTTGCCCGGTGCATGCGTCAGTATCCGCGTAACCGGCTCGCCTGCCAGTTCGGACAAGCCGGCCGTTTCGGCCGTGACGCGGCCCAGCGCCTCGCGCAGGGCGCGGCTGGCGGGCGCATCGCTGCGCCGGTAGAAGGACTCGCCTACTTCGGCCGTCAACCCGCCGTATACCTGCGAAGGATCGCGCCCGGTGGTGGCGGTAATCTCGGCCGACAGCAGGGCGGCGGCGATGCCGTCCTTGTCGGTGGTCCAGGCCTGCCCGTCGCGCCTGAGGAAGGTCGAGCCTGCGCTTTCCTCGCCCACGAACCCGAGGGAGCCGTTGCACAGCCCGTTGACAAACCATTTGAAGCCGACGGGTGTCTCGTAAACGGTGCGGCCGACCCGCGCTGCGACGCGGTCTATAATACCACTGCTGACGATCGTCTTGCCGACTGCCGCATCAGCCTTCCACTCCGGGCGGTGCGAGGAAAGGTAATCGGCGCAGACGGCGAGGTAATGGTTTGACGGCATCAAGCCCGCGCTGCGCGTCACGATGCCGTGGCGGTCGTGGTCGGTATCGCAGGCGAATGAAAGATCAAAGCGGTCCTTCATCCCGATCAGGCTTTGCATGGCGTGTGGCGAGGAGGGGTCCATGCGGATCTTGCCGTCCCAATCGCAGGTCATGAACCGGAATGTCGGGTCGGCGGCGGCGTTCAGCACCGTTATGTCGAGACCGTACAGTTCGGCGATGCGCGACCAGTACTGCAGCCCTGCCCCACCCAGCGCGTCCGCGCCCAGGCGCAGGCCCGAACCCCGGATAGCGTCCATGTCGAGCACGGCGAACAGATCGCCGACGTAGCCGGCCACGAAATCGTGAAGTTCGACGGTGCTGGAACGCTGCGCCTGCTCGTAGGGGATGCGCTTGACCTGCCCCAAATCGGCGAGGATCTCGTTCGCCTTGCCCTCGATCCACGATGTGACCGCGGTGCCGGCAGGCCCGCCGTGCGGTGGATTGTACTTGAAGCCTCCATCCTCCGGCGGATTGTGCGACGGGGTAATCACGATCCCGTCCGCCAATCCAGCCTGGCGATCCCGGTTGAATGCGATGATGGCATGGCTGATCGCGGGGGTGGGCGTGTACCCGTCATCCGGCGCGATCATGACCCGCACGCCATTGGCAGCCAGCACCTCCAGCGCGGTCATGAAGGCGGGATGCGACAGCGCATGCGTGTCGAACCCCATGAACAGCGGCCCATCAATGCCCTGGTCCCGGCGATACAGGCAGATCGCCTGGGTGACCGCCAGGATGTGGCGTTCGGTAAAGCTGCAGTTCAGCGACGACCCACGATGCCCGGACGTGCCGAAGGCGACGCGCTGTTCACGGATGCCGGCATCGGGCTGTTGCTCGTAATAGGCTTTCACCAGCCCCGGAATGTCGGCGAGGCGGGCAGGATCGGGCAGCCTGCCGGCGGTGGGATCGACAGTCGGGCTCATGCGTAATTCCTTGGTTGCGGGTGCCGCTAACGCTACCTACCGCCGCGCAGCCTGTCTCCGCAAGGTCGAAGACGGGCGCGGCAAGGCCGTCGCCAAATAAACCCCTGCGCTTAGCGCCGTAATCCAGAAGCTGCTGGGCCAGTCGGTATAGAAAGCCAAGGTGATTCCCAGCCACGCCTCGGCCAGAGCCAGCGACGCGGAGAGCAGCAGCCCCTTGCCGACGCTGCTTGTCAGACGCTGGGCGGAGGCGGCCGGACCCACCATCAGCGTGAACACCAGAAGCACTCCCACGATCTGCGCGCATTCTGCCGTCGCCAGCGCCACGATCGCCAGGAACAGCACCGAATACAGCCGCAGCGAGACGCCCTTGGCCTCCGCCAGTTCGGGCTGCAGGCTGGCGAACAGCAGCGGCCTGGAAATAACCGCCAGGGCTACAAGGCAGACGACGCCAAGCCCGAGCAGGGTCCAGACGGTAGCGGTATCCACGGCCAGCACATTGCCGAACAGCAGGGCGGTCGCCTGCGTGGCGAACGTCGCGAAGAAATGCAGGAACAGCAAGCCGATCCCCAGCGCCAGGGCCAGCACGATCCCGATGGCCACATCGCGCTGGGCTAAGCGCTCGCCCATCAGGCCCATGCCGATCCCCGCGATCATGGTGGTGGCGACCATGCCCCAGAGCGGCGCAACGCCCAGAAGGAATGCGCCGGTGGCACCCGTGAAGCCGACATGCGCCAGCGCATGACCCGCGAAGGTCTGGCCGCGTAGCACCAGGAAGTAGCCAACGGCACCCGAAACCAGCGCCACAATGGCGGCGGCCGCGAAGGCACTGCGCATGAAATCGTATTCAAGCATCGCCCGGATGGGTTTGGTGCGAGTGCTGGTGATGATGGTGACCGGCACCATCATCATGGCGATGTTCGTCATGTTCCACGTCGTAGCGGCCCGACATGACGAAGATGCGGCCCTTCAGCCGCACCACATCGATCTCTGATCCGTAGAGCTGCGAGAGAACCGGACCGGTGATCACGTCGTCGACATTGCCGAGGGCTACCTGGCCCCGCGCCAGGTACATGACCCGGTCGAGCGCGCCCAGCAACGGGTTCAGCTCGTGGGCGCTCAGCAGAACCCCAATACCCAATTCGGTTTGAACCGATTTCACCAGTTCGATGACGCTGCGCTGGTGGTGCGGATCGAGGCTGATCAGCGGCTCGTCGAGCAGCAGAAGCCTGGGTTTACCAATCAGCGCCTGTGCCAGCAGCAGCCGCTGGCGTTCCCCGCCCGATGTTTCGGCGACAGGCCGGCGCGCAAGGCTCCGCGCCCCAACGAGATCGAGGACGCGGTCGATCTCGGCGTGGTCTGCTTTCCCCAGCACCGGCAGGCCCAGGCGGTAGCCGTTGACAACCCCCGCGACGAAATCGCGGCAACTCAGGCGCAAATGGGCCATCTGGCCGCGAAGCTGGGGCATGTATCCGACCGCCGGGTTCCCGCGGATGGCGGGTTTCCCCAGAATGGCGATGCTGCCTTGGGCAGGCGGGATCAATCCCAGCACCGCGCGCATCAGCGTTGTCTTGCCCGCGCCGTTCGGCCCCAACACGCCCACGAACTCAGTGGGGCTGATTTCGAAACTGACGTCGGACAGGACTGTTCGTCCCCCGAGCACCAGACTAACGTTTTGGAACTTGATCATCGCACCCTGTTACTGTGGCAGGGCTTTCGCGACCTGATCGAGCTCGTCCAGCATCCACTGCGAGTAGGTCTTTCCTTGGGGCTCGGTCTCGGCGGCGCCTACTACAGGAATGCCGGACGCCTTTGCGAGGGCTTCCATCCGGTCCGCGACGGGATCAGACGCTTGCGCATTATAGACCAGCAGCTTGACCTGATGAGCCTTGAGGTCGTTTTCGAACGCCGCCATGTCCGAAGCGCTGGGTTCGGTATTGTTCATGATCGATAGCTGGAATGATTGATCGCGGACAACCATGCCCAGCGCGTTGAACATATAGCCGAACACGGGTTCGGTCGCGGTGACCGGGATGCCGGTGGAGCGGCCGCGAAGCGCGGCGAGTGTTTCCTGGACAGGCAGCACGGTGCCCCGGAACACCGACAAACGCTTGTTGAAATCGTCTCCATGCGCGGGATCGGCCGCGCTGAAGTCGTTTGCCAGGGTTTGCGCCAGCGCCAGCATGGTATCGACATCGTACCAGATATGCGGATTGTCACCCGCCTTGTGCTTGCCGATGTCGGCCACCACAACGACCGTGCGCCTGTCGCTGCGGGCGGCACCCAGCAGCTTTTCCATCCACGGATCGTAGTCGATGCCGTTGTAGATCACCAGTTGCGCGCCTGAAAGGTCGCGCGCGATCGACGGGCTGGCCTCGAATAGATGCGGGTCCTGGTCTGGATTCGACAGGATGCTCGTGACGTCGACATCCGGTCCGCCGATCTGCTTCGCGACGTCGCCGTAGAAATTCTCGGCGGCCACGACCTTGATCGGGCTTTCCGCCCGGGCGGAACCCAAGGCGACCATGAACAAGAGGGCCAGTGTGCCCAGAACTGCTTTCATGGCGACTGTTATAATGTACGCTCAGGCCTTGTCCAGCGGCCTGTAGGCCATGGCGGCCTGCCAGTCCGGACTGTACGGCGTAGACAGGTCCGCCAGCTGGACTGTCCTGCCGGTGATGACGTCGACAACCGGCAAGTGCCGGATGGCATCGAAGCGCGCCTGCCCCGCCAGGAAGGTCAGGTAGCCATTGGCATCACGGCTATCGCGGTGCAGCGACGGATATGCGCGCCGGGTTTCGACCAGCGGCAGAACATGACCCGCGAGATCACGCCGCACGAAGAAAGCGTTGACGCCCCGGCTGTTGGTGCCGATGAACTCGTAGCCTTTTTCATCGCCCAGATGACGCAAGGCCGCGACGGACGCGCCGAAATATTGGCCGCTGTGATGCCCAGTCAGCCGTTCGAACCCCGGATCGTACGGGATGGTGACCGGATGCACGTCGCCCAGCACGGCGTTCATTTCGCAGATTACGATGGCGGGGTCGGCAACCGCGATCTGGTCCCATACCCAGTAATCGTTGCCGTCGATGTCGATCGACAGAATGCCGATCTCGCCCCCGAAGCCGAACTGCGTCAGCAAGTCGTTGATGTTTTCGGCTGTCACGAAAGCCTGCACGGCGGTTGGATCGTTCTGCCAGACTTCCGGCCTGAGCCTTAGCGCTGCCATGTTGGACTCGCTGCCGTCTATCACCAGCCCTTTCCAGCCGCGGTTCCGCATCAGGAACCGGCAGTTGGCCTCGTGGAAATCCTCCACCCCGAACTCGACGAAGGTTCGGGGAATACTGGGAAGCCGGGCGACGATCCAGTCTATGATGCCGTCCTCGCCCCACTGCGAAAATACCTTGAACTCCACGTCGGACAAATCCCGTATCGGCCGGCCCTGCGATTGTTCGCGGCATCTCATCTGGCCCAGCGAGAACAGGATGTCCTCCATTCCCTGCTCCGCCGTCACGTCCAACATTCCAATTCTTTGCTGAAGCTGGCGAAGCTCGGCACCGAATCCGTTTGAAGATTCGTGACCTTGCAGATGGGTTCCAATCGCCATCAGGAACGTTTCGACCGATTGGAACCGCGCGGACAGCGACTTTTCCAGCGCCTGCAGCATGGCGGGCATGTCGGGTATCGGTAAGTCGCTCATGATCTTGGCTTTCCTTGTCCCGGTTCCGCCGCCAGCCGCATTGGCAACAATGCCGCAACCGTATAATACGCTCCTGGCTTGTTTCAACAGCCTCCGTTCCTTCATGCATGGCACGCATGACGATCCGAACCGCCCTTGGAAGTTCAATGCGCATGACGCTGGCCAGCCCTGCACATTACAGCCGTTCCGAAAGGGTCGTGGATGGCGCGGTGCACATCGCGGGCCTGGCCTTTGCGCTGGGAGCGGTGACGTATCTCGGATTCCTGATCAGGCAAAGGCCCGGCACCGGCGCCTCCATAGGATTGGCGCTCTACGGGTTCGGAATGCTGTCCATGCTGGGGTGTTCGGCGCTCTACAATTTCGCGGTTGCCGGACCTCGCAAGGGCATCTTCCGCAGGATGGACCACGCGGCCATCTTCATCATGATCGCGGGCACCTACTCGCCGTTCAGCCTGACGGCGCTGCAGGGTGCGCTGGGCAATACCCTGCTGGCTTGCCTGTGGACGGCCGCGCTCGCGGGTGTCGGCATGAAGCTAGTCTATCCCGGACGGTTCGAGCGGGTTTCAATTGCCTTGTACCTGGCGATGGGGTGGAGCGGCCTGTGCGCCATCCATTGGCTGCTGGCCGCCGTTCCGGCAACCAGCCTGATACTGCTGGGGATCGGTGGCCTGCTGTACAGTGCGGGCGTGTTCTTCCACCTGCAGTCCCGCCTGCCCTACCACAACGCCATCTGGCACATGTTCGTGCTGGTGGCGGTGATGTGCCACTACGCGGCCGTGGTGGGGCTGGCATGACGACCTTCACGGGCCGGGCGGTTGGGCGCTGCACGCTGTCCGCGCTTTACCTGACGGCGGGCGTGTTCCATCTGTCGACACCTGAGACATTCTTGATGATTACGCCCGGTTGGGTGCCTTACCCGCGCGATGTAATCCTGGGAACAGGCGTGTGCGAGATCCTGGGGGCGGCGGGCCTGCTGACACGCCGCCTGCGCCGCGCCGCGGGACTTGCCCTGGCGCTGTACGCCGTGTGCGTGTTTCCGGCCAACATCAAGCACGCGATCGACGGCCTGCCGGCGGGACAGGTGCAGCTGAACTGGTGGTACCATGCCCCGCGCCTGGCCCTGCAGCCGGTGATCGTCTGGTGGGCGCTGTTTGCGGGCGAGGTTGTGACCTGGCCCTTCCGCCGCCGGCACGGAGCGGGCTCTTCCAAGCCGGTACCTTGACGCGGCACGCCGTGCAAACCCGGCGCGTACCGTCGGCCAGGGACATCGCTCTCACTCATCCGGTTCAGGTTGCTTCATGAAACAAAGTTCGCATCGCCTCGATTTCACCAGCCGCGGAAAAGGCTTGCTGGAGGTGACCCAGCCCATTGCCGAGTGGGCAGCGGCGCAGGGTGTGGAAACCGGCCTGCTGACGGTATTTTGCCGACACACCTCGGCATCGCTGTTGATACAGGAAAATGCCGCTCCGGATGTGCGCACGGACCTGGAGGCGTTTTTCAGCCGTCTGGTGCCTGAGGATTTTGCCTACCGGCACGACGACGAGGGACCGGACGACATGCCCGCCCACATCCGCACCGCCCTGACGCAGACGCAGCTTTCGATCCCGCTGTTCGATGGCCATCTTGCGCTCGGCACGTGGCAGGGCATCTACCTGTTCGAACACCGCGCCCGCGCGCATCGCCGGACCCTGGCGCTGCACCTAATGGGTGAATAGCCCGGGGGCTTACCCTGCCAGCCACTCCAGCACGGCCTTCTGCGCGTGGGTGCGGTTTTCCGCCTGGTCGAACACGACCGAGCGCGGGCTGCGCAGAAGCTGCGCCGTGATTTCGTAGCCGGGCTTTGCCGGTAGGCAGTGCATCACCAGCGCGTGCGCCGGTGCCGCCGCGACGAGCGCGGCGTTCACCTGGTACGGCAGGAAGACCCGCAGCCGCTCTTCCTTTTCCTCCTCCTGGCCCATCGAGATCCAGGTATCGGTATAGATTGCGTCGGCTTGCGCGACGGCCTCGCGCGGGTCGGCCGCGTAGCTGGCCAGCCCGTTCGAGGACGCGAGCGTTTTTGCGTCCAGCCGATAGTTCGGCGGCCCGGAAAGGCGCACGTGAATGCCCAGCGCGGTCGCGGCATGCACCAGGCTGCGGCAGACGTTGTTCCCATCGCCGATCCAGGCAACGGTCAATCCAGAAAGATCCTGTCCGTAATACTCCGCCAGCGTCAGCACGTCGGCCAGCGCTTGGCAGGGATGCGCCTGGTCGCAAAGCCCGTTGATCACCGGTACTTCGCTGTGCGCGGCCATGACCTGCAAGGTCTGGTTCTGCTTCACGCGCGCCACGATCGCATCGGCGTAGCGCGACAGCACGCGCGCCTCGTCCTCTAGATCCGACAGGGTGAAGTTCGAGCTTTGCCAATCGATGTAGCGCGTGACCGCGCCTAGCTCGTGCCCGGCCTGCTCGAACGCGCAGCGCGTACGGGTAGAGGTTTTCTGGAACAGCAGGGCCAGTGTCTTGCCGGCCAACACATGGCCGAAAGCGCCGGGATCGGCCTTCATTTCAAGCCCGCGCGCGATCAACGTTCTAATTTGATGGGGAGTGGCATCGGTAATGGACAAGAACGAACGCGGCTTGCGACCCAGCCGTTCCTCGTAACGCGCCTGCGCCAAGGCCAGTGCTGCGGCGCGTGTGTCGGGCAAAATCATTGCAAATCAATGCATGGCCAACGCGAAATTGCAAGGCAGGCTGGAACTGCTAGAGGCCGTGGCTAGTTTTCAGCCCATGAACCCATCCAGCAAACTTTTCCAGCCGGTCACCATCGGCGCGTGGGCGCTCAAGAACCGCATCGTCATGGCGCCGCTGACGCGCAGCCGGTCAAGCGAGGCGGGGGTGCCGCCGGATTATGCCGCCGCATACTACGCGCAACGCGCCGAGGCAGGGCTGATCGTGTCGGAAGCGACGAATATCTCAGCCCAGGCGCGCGGTTATGCGCTGACACCCGGTATCTGGAACGATGCGCAAGTGGCGGCGTGGCGGCCGGTCACCGATGCCGTGCATGAGAAGGGCGGGCTGATCGTGCTGCAGTTGTGGCACACGGGCCGCATCTCGCACCCCGATCTGCAGCCCGGCGGCGGCCTGCCGGTCGCGCCTTCGGCGATCAAGCCGAATGGGCAGGCGTTCACGGCCACGGGCATGCAGGATCACGTCACCCCGCGCGCGCTGGAAACCGATGAGATTCCCGGCATCGTCAACGACTATCGCCACGCCGCGCAGTGTTCGAAGGATGCGGGGTTCGATGGCGTGGAGATACATTCCGCCAACAACTACCTGCTGGAACAGTTCATCCGCGACAGCACCAATCTGCGCACCGACCGCTACGGCGGGTCCATCGAGAACCGCCTGCGCTTTCCCCTGGAAGTCGTCTCCGCCGTGACCGATATCTGGGGCGGCGAGCGTGTAGGCATCCGCATATCGCCAACAACGACCATGCCGGGCGAGACGAAGCTGGACAGTACCGTCATGGAAACCTACGGCGCTTACCTCGACGGCATGGCCGCGCACAAACTCGCCTACGTGCACACCATCGAGGGGGTTACGCAGCAAACGCGCGAAGCCCCCGCCGCGGTCGATTTTCAGGCGCTTCGCCAACGTTTCAGGGGCGCGTGGATCGCCAACAATAACTTCACGGCCGAGACGGCGGAACAGGACCTCGAGTCCGGCAAGGCCGATGCTATCAGCTTCGGCCGTCCGTTCCTCGCCAACCCCGACCTGGTCCATCGCCTGAAAACCGGTGGTCCGCTAGCCGATGCGCCCAAGCAGTACTGGTATGGCGGCAATCAGGTCGGGTACTCGGACTGGCCGGCGATGCAGGTATAGTTTAAACCGCCAGCGCCTCGCTCGCTTCCTCGAAACGGCGCACCCAGTCGCTCAGCTCGGCGGGCCTTGTCTTCAACGCGACGCGGTTGACGATCAGGCGGCTGCTGACGTCCATGACACGCTCGATCTCGACCAAGCCGTTGGCCTTCAGCGTTGCGCCGCTGGAGACAAGGTCGACGATGCGCTGCGACAGGCCCAGCGATGGCGCCAGTTCCATGGCGCCGTTCAGCTTGATGCATTCGGCCTGTACGCCGCGCTTGGCGAAGTGCCGCCGCGTAATGGAGGGATACTTGGTCGCGACGCGCACGTGGCTCCAGCGCGCCGGGTCGTCGCCCGCCACCATGTCGGCGGGTTCGGCGACGGAAAGGCGGCACTTGCCGATGTTGAGGTCGAGCGGCGCGTAGACGTCGGGGTAATCGAACTCTGCAAGCACGTCATATCCGGCGATGCCAAGTTCCGCCGCGCCGAAAGCGACAAAGGTCGGCACGTCGAACGGGCGCACGCGGATGATGTCGAGCCCCGGCGTCAAGGTTGAAAAGCGCAGGGCGCGGCTGTTCTCGTCGTCGAACTCCGCCTCCGGCCTTATGCCGGCGCGCTCGAGGAACGGACGCAGTTCCTTCAGGATGCGCCCGGTCGGCACGGCGACGATCATGGCTTGGGAGTCTCCGTCTCCCACTCCGCCCACGCGGCTTCGGCGGCGTGCTGCGGCACGGTCTTCGTGGGCCACGGTTCGCCGAAATCGTCGAGGCGGCATTCCAGCTTGTCCACCGTCAGGCGCACGTCGCGGTGGCCGGCAAAGCGCAGCATGATGCAGTTTTCGCCCGCCGTGATGGTCAGGAGGTCCAGGATGAAATCGCGCTGCTTGCAATCGATGCCACGCACCTGCGTGCGGGTGACGTGTTCGAAACGAATGCCACAATTGATGCGTTCGTGGATGTCGCCGTCGCGCTGCCCGTCGGTTTCCCAGCGAAAGCGATTCAGCGCGATCACGAAGCGCTTTTCTTCCGGCAGGTAGGCCATGTCGGACAGGGGCGCCAGCGCATCCTGCGTCACGACCGCGATGGCGCTCAGGTCCTCTTCGTCTTCCGCCTTCAGGCGCAGCAATGCTCCAGCCATGTCACTCCCCTTCCGCGCCCTCGGGGCCGCTCAGCCGTTTGATCTCGGCCCCGCAGGCGCCCAGCTTTTCTTCCAGGTGCTCGTAACCGCGGTCCAGGTGGTAAACACGGCTGACGACGGTTTCGCCCTCCGCCACCAGCCCCGCCAGCACCAGCGAGACCGACGCGCGCAGGTCCGTTGCCATGACGGGCGCGCCCTTCAGGGCCGGAACGCCGCGCACCACGGCGCTCGACTGATGCACGTTGATGTTGGCGCCCATGCGCGCCAGCTCGGGCACGTGCATGAAGCGGTTTTCAAAGATCGTTTCCGTCACCATGGCCGCGCCCTCCGCCACGGTCATCAACGTCATGATCTGCGCCTGCAAATCGGTTGGAAAGCCGGGGAACGGCTCGGTCATGACATCGACGCCCTTCAGTGGCTTGTCGCGCCACACGCGCAAGCCGCCCTCGACTTCCTCGAACGATCCGCCGCAATGCACCAGAACGTCCAGCAGCGCCTGGAGCGTGTCGCAGGTCGCACCCTGCAGCACCACGTCGCCGCCCGTCAGCACGGCGGCGATGGGGTAGGTTCCGGCTTCGATACGGTCGGGCCTCACGGCATAGTGCGCGGCATGCAGCCTGTCGCCGCCCGGAACCTTCAGCCGGC
>CALMVH010000044.1:3091-5926 GCA_937873165.1 uncultured Rhodospirillales bacterium | reverse complement strand
ATAACAAGAAAGTTCTCCATGATATTGCGTGATGAGACTGGGGAATTTTCTATTAAGAGTCTGATTCCATAAATATCTGCGTCTGTTAGTTCGTGGAGCTTATAAAAATCTTTCTGAACTGCTGCATCCTTGATATTTGTTTCGAATACTCTTTTACCCTGTAGACAGAATATCTTCTCGTCTTTAGCCCAAGCCTCAAGATAGCTTCTCCATACATGGTGCTGGCGTCGTGTGCTGTTCATTTATGTCACTAAAGAATGAGATAAAAAGACTGCTGCAAGTTTCTTGCCATCCTACCTTCTCCCCCGCCGCTTCTCCGGGGCCTTCTGCTTTGTATAGACCCGCGTACCGACCGCCGTTTCGGTCGCCACGCCCAAATCCTGTTCCTCCAGCCGCCTGATCTCGTCGCGGATACGGCCGGCTTCCTCGAATTCCAGGTTGCTGGCGGCGGTTTTCATCTTCTTTTCCAGGTCGGCGATGTGGGTCTTCAGGTCCTTGCCGACGCGGGCGAACTCGCCTGCGTCGACGGTCACGTGGTCGCCGCGCTCGTAAACCGAACTCAGGATGTCGCCGATGTCCTTGCGGATGCTTTCGGGGGTGATGCCGTGCTCGGCGTTGTAGGCCTGCTGCTTTTCGCGGCGGCGGCTGGTTTCCTCGATGGCGGCCTTCATGCTGTCCGTGATCTTGTCGGCGTACAGCACGGCGCGGCCGTCGATGTTGCGCGCGGCGCGGCCGATGGTCTGGATCAGGCTGGTGCGGCTGCGCAGGTAGCCTTCCTTGTCGGCGTCCAGGATCGCGACCAGCGCGCATTCGGGAATGTCCAGGCCCTCGCGCAGCAGGTTGATGCCGATCAGCACGTCGAACACACCCAGGCGCAGGTCGCGGATGATCTCGATCCGCTCCAGCGTTTCCACGTCGGAATGCACATAGCGCACCTTGATGCCTGCCTCGTGCATGTATTCGGTCAGGGCCTCGGCCATCTTCTTGGTCAGGGTCGTCACCAGCGCGCGCTGGCCCTTCTTTGCCAGTTCGCGCACCTCGTTCATCACGTCGTCCACCTGGTGCTGGGTCGGGCGGATAATCACCGGCGGGTCGGTCAGGCCGGTGGGGCGTACCACCTGCTCCACGAACACGCCGCCCGAGCGTTCCAGTTCCCAGGGGGCGGGCGTGGCCGAGACGTAGATCGTCTGCGGCCGCATCATGTTCCATTCCTCGAACTTCAGAGGGCGGTTATCGAGGCAGCTAGGCAGGCGGAAGCCGTATTCCGACAGGGTGGACTTGCGGCTGAAGTCGCCCTTGTACATGCCGCCGATCTGCGGAACCGTGACGTGACTTTCGTCGATGATCAGGATCGCGTCCTTCGGCAGGTACTCGAACAGGGTCGGCGGCGGTTCGCCGGGCGCGCGGCCCGACAGGTAGCGCGAGTAGTTCTCGATGCCGTTGCACTGGCCCGTCGCCTCGATCATTTCCAGGTCGAACTGCGTGCGCTGCTCCAGGCGCTGCGCTTCCAGCAGCTTGCCCTCGGCATAGAACTGCTCCAGCCGCGTCTTCAGCTCGGCTTTGATCTGGTGCACCGCCTGCTGCAACGTCGGGCGCGGCGTCACGTAGTGGCTGTTGGCGAAGATGCGGATGATGTCGAGAGCCTGCACCTTTTCGCCCGTCAAGGGATCGAACTCGGTAATGCCGTCGATCTCGTCACCGAACAGGCTGACGCGCCAGGCGCGGTCCTCCAGGTGAGCCGGGAAGATCTCGATGTTGTCGCCTTTGGCGCGGAAGCAGCCGCGCGCGAAGCCCAGTTCGTTGCGCTTGTATTGCAGCGTGGTCAGGCCCTGCAGCAGCTCGTTGCGGTTAACTGTCTGCCCCTTGCTCAAGGTCATGGTCATGGCCGCGTACGTCTCGGGCGACCCGATGCCGTAGATGCACGACACGGAGGCGACGATGATCACATCCTTGCGTTCCAGCAGCGCGCGAGTCGCGGCGTGGCGCATCCGATCGATCTGCTCGTTGATCGAGGACTCCTTCTCCACATACGTATCCGAGCGCGGCACATAGGCTTCGGGCTGGTAATAATCGTAGTATGAAACGAAATACTCGACGGCGTTGTTCGGAAAGATAGCCTTCATCTCGCCGTACAGCTGCGCCGCAAGCGTCTTGTTCGGGGCCAATACCAGCGCCGGTTTCTGCGCCGCCTGGATCACATGCGCGGCGGTGAACGTCTTGCCCGACCCTGTGACGCCCAGCAGCACCTGGTCGCGCTCCCCCGCCAGCACACCGGCGGTCAGCTGCCTGATCGCCGCCGGCTGATCGCCCGCAGGCTTGAACTCGGATTCGATGACCAGCGAGCCGCCGGTCTTTTCCTCGAACGGCGCAACGATGCCACCCAGCGCGGGCGGCAGAACCAGGGGCTGTGACATGCGCAAGATGTAGTAACAAACCCGGATTGAAACAGGGGGAGCGCCGAAAGTAAGGGGCTTGCAGGACTAGCGATCCCTCAGTCCAGGGGGAAGAACCGCCCGTGGCTCCACACACCGTCATGGCTTTCAAACAGTTCGGCCAGTTCCATTAGTTCGTAGTATACGCTCCGCGCCAGAACCGCTTCCAGATTGGCGCGGACCATCAGGTACGGAGCCGTGCCGCCGCGCGTGATCAGCGGGTGGTCCGGTCCGGCCTCGATCCAGTCGCCCAGATTGGTGCGGAACCGCAACACTTGATTCATGTCTTGGCCGGAAACGGTCATCTCCACCGCGACGAAGGGCGCGTCCTCCACCGCGATGCGGCCGCGCTCCGCCGGGGTTACCAGCCAGTAATCGCCCGCCTCGTCGCGTTGCAGGACGG
>CALMVH010000044.1:0-3081 GCA_937873165.1 uncultured Rhodospirillales bacterium | reverse complement strand
CTCCCGGGCGGTCGATCCGTCCCCCATTGTGCCACCACGACCCGTCGCGGGCGATGCGGATATTGTAGGCTTCGTTCTCTGCCGGTTTGTTTTCATTGCTCATGGTGCCGCCACGCTCTAGGTAGGAAGCGCTACAAACCGAGGCTTTCGCTATGAGCATCACGGACGCGGGCCAGCCCGTCAATCCCGCACAGGTTTCTCCGGAACGGGTCGCACAGGATATCGAGGCCGCGGGCGCGCGGCTGCGGCAGGCGCGCGAGACCATCGGGCGCGTCGTGTTCGGGCAGGGCAAGGTGATCGATGAAACCCTGATCACGCTGCTGTCGGGCGGCCATCTGCTGTTGATCGGCGTGCCCGGTCTTGCGAAGACCCGGCTGGTGGAGACCATCGGGCGCGTGATGGGGCTGGACAGCCGGCGCATCCAGTGCACGCCCGACCTGATGCCGTCGGACATCGTGGGCTCGGAAATCCTGGAGGAGGACGAGTCCGGCAGGCGCGGCTTCCGCTGCGTCCGCGGACCCGTATTCGCGCAGATGCTGATGGCTGATGAAATCAAACGCGCCAGCCCGCGCACGCAGTCCGCCCTGTTGCAGGCGATGCAGGAGCACAAGGTCTCGATCGCCGGGCAGACATACGACCTGCCGGCGCCATTCCATGTGCTCGCGACACAGAACCCGCTGGAGCAGGAGGGAACCTATCCGCTGCCCGAGGCACAGCTCGACCGGTTCCTGATGCAGGTGGATGTGAATTACCCCGACCGCGAGGCGGAGCGCACGATGCTGATCGCCACCACCGGCACGGGCGAATTCATGCCCCAGCCGGTGTTCAACGGGGCGGACCTGCAGCATTTCCAGCACTTGGTGCGCGTGCTTCCCGTGGGCGAACGTATTGTCGACGCCATCCTGTCGCTGGTGCGCGGCGGCAGGCCGGAGGAAAGTCCGGTGGCCGATGTCACACGCTACGTCACATGGGGGCCCGGTCCGCGCGCCAGCCAGGCCCTGATGCTCGCCTGCCGTGCCCGGGCCTTGCTGGACGGCCGTTTGTCGCCTTCAATCGACGATGTGGCCGCCTTGGCGGAGCCGATCCTGAAGCACCGCATGGCGGTCGGCTTCGCCGCGCGCGCTGAGGGTATCACCACTGCTTCCATCATTCATCGGCTCGTTTCCGGCCTTGGCTGAGGCCCGAAACGACCTGACGCTGGACCGGGCGCGCGGCTTCGCGCAGTCGCTGCCGGCCTTGCTTGTCCAGGCGGCGCGGGTGGCCGACACGGTGCTGCAGGGTACGCACGGCCGCCGGCGCGTCGGGCTGGGGGAAAGTTTCTGGCAGTTTCGGGAGTACGGCATCGGTGATTCCGCAGCCCGGATCGACTGGCGGCAGTCGGGCCGCAGTACCAAGCTTTTCGTTCGCGAGACCGAGTGGGAAGCGGCACACTCGCTATGGCTCTGGCGCGACGGTTCAGCGTCCATGGACTACACCTCGCAGGGCAACCTGCCTACCAAGCGGGTGCATGCCGATCTGCTGATGCTGGCGGTGGCCGCGATGGCGCTGAGGGCAGGGGAACGCGTCGGGGTGCTGAATGCGCTGGATCAGCCGCCGTCTACCAGCCCTGCGGGTCTAGAGCGGTTGGCTATCCTGCTGGCGGGGCTTCGCTTTGCCCATGACGAACCGCCGGCGCTTGGCTCGGTAAAACGGCATTCGACGATTGTC
Source organism: uncultured Rhodospirillales bacterium (assembly GCA_937873165.1). Lineage (GTDB taxonomy): Bacteria > Pseudomonadota > Alphaproteobacteria > CALMVH01 > CALMVH01 > CALMVH01. The sequence continues at coordinate 1,374 of CALMVH010000044.1, read as the reverse complement.
CTCTGCGGTGACTTCCTCGGCAGCCTCGACCCGCTGACTCGCACCATGCAGGATCTGACCGCGTTGCAGGCACGCGGGATTTTGGTCCAGGTGCTGGATTCCGCCGAGATAGACCTGCCGTTTCGCGGGCGCGTGCGCTTCGAAGGGCTGGAGGGCGAAGCGGCGGAAACAGCGCCGCGGGTCGAGGCGATTGCGCGGGACTACAAGACCCGCCTGGCGGAACGGCAGCGCGCGCTGGAACGGATCGCCCGGCAGGCCGGATGGCACATGGTACTCGCGCGTACCGACGCGACTCCCTACAACACGCTGATCGAACTGCATACCATCCTCAGCGGTCAAGCCCGATGATGATCCTCGGCCCCATCGGGTTTACCGCGCCGCTCGCGTTGCTAGGGCTGCTGGCCCTGCCTGCATTGTGGTGGCTGCTGCGTGTCACGCCGCCGCCGCCGCGTCCTGTCAGGTTTCCAGCCATCCGGCTGTTGCGTGACCTCGTGCAACCTGAAGAGACCTCCTCGCGCACGCCCCTGTGGCTGATCCTGCTGCGCACGGCCCTTGCGCTCGGCTTGATCCTTGGCCTGGCAGGGCCGGTGCTGCATCCTTCTACGATTGCCACGAACGACCTGCCGCTGTTGATCGTGGTCGACAATGGCTGGAGTGCCGCGCCCGCGTGGCCGCAGACCAAGGCGACGCTGAATGCGGTGCTGGAAAAAGCCATCCGGGCAGGACGAACGGTGACGGTGCTGGCGACCGCCCCGAGCACCGACGGCTCTGCTCCGATGGCGGCAGGTCCCGACCGGGCGGCCGTGATCGCCGGCAAGGTACGCTCACTGCAGCCGCTGCCGTGGACAGCCGACCGGGCGCGGGCAACTGCCGCGCTGGCAGCGCTGGATTTGCCACGGACGACCGAAACCCTTTGGCTATCGGACGGGCTGGGAAGTGCGGATGCAGATGCCTTGGCGAAGCAGCTTACCCGCTACGGCACAGGGGGCTTGTACCGGCCGGCTGCGCTGCAAACGGCCGAGGCGGTGATGCCGCCGCAGCTTGACGCCGGAAAGCTGACGGTCAGGGTCGTACGCGCCTTGTTTGGCGGGATGGAAGATGCCGAGCTGCGGGTCAGCACGCTGGACGGACGGGTGCTTTCCACCGCGCCCGCGCCGTTCAAGCCGGGCAGCGCAATTGCGAACGCCACCTTTGATCTGCCGGTCGAGATCGCGAACGAGGTCGAGCGCATTGACCTTGCAAGGCAGCCATCGGCAGGCGGCACAGTGCTTCTGGACAGCCGCTGGCGGCGGCGGTCGGTGGGGCTGGTAACGCTCGGAGGGAACGACCAGGGGCTTCTGCAGGGCGAAACCTATCTAAGCGCCGCCCTACAAC
>CALMVH010000043.1 GCA_937873165.1 uncultured Rhodospirillales bacterium | reverse complement strand
GGCTGGGACAGTCCGTGGGGACGGGGGCGGCCCGGCTGGCACATCGAATGCAGCGCCATGTCGGCGGCGCATCTTGGCCAGCAGTTCGATATCCATGGCGGCGGCATCGACCTGATCTTCCCGCATCACGAGAACGAGGTCGCGCAAAGCCTCTGCGCGAATGGGATGAACCCGGCGCGGCTGTGGATGCACAACGGGCACCTCGTCGTCGCCGGCCAGAAGATGTCGAAGTCGCTCGGCAACTTCACGACGGTCGAGGACCGTCTGAAAAAATGGCATGGCGAGGTCATCCGCTGGGCGCTGCTGTCGTCGCGCTATCCCGATCCGCTGGACATGACCGGCAAGCTTCTGGAGGACTCGAAGAAGCAGCTCGACTATCTTTATGACGCGCTGCGCCGCAATCCGGAAAGTGGATCGGGCGAACTGTCGGACGCGATGGCCGATGCCTTGCGGAGCGATCTCAACACCCCTTTCGCGCTGACCGCTTTGTACGCGCTGGCCAAGTCCAGGCATGCGGGCGAGACGACAAAGGCCGATCTGCTGGCCTCCGGTCAAGCGCTTGGCCTTTTGCAGTCTTCCCCCGAGGACTGGTTCCGCTGGCATCCCGCCGATGCAGACGCGCTGTCCGAAACCGACATCGCGACCCAGATCGAAGCCCGCCGCCAGGCGCGCGCGGCGCGGGATTTTGCAGGCGCGGATCGCATTCGCAACGAGTTGCTGGCTCAAGGCGTGGGGCTGGAAGACGGCGCGGGCGGCACGACCTGGAAGCGCATTTGACGTAATTTTCGAAAAGCTTGATGTTTTCTTCATACTGCGCGGTAAAATTATCCGTCATGAGCGATGCCAGTTTTCACTGGAGCATGGACGCGGATGAAACCGCGGAGAATGCGATGGCCGATTTGATCGGGTTTCGCACCAACCCGTTGCGCGCGAACGCGTTCGCCATCTCAATGATCCGCAGCGCTTACCGCAACGGTGCGTTCGACAACGCGTCTATCGCCAACGGCGAGAAAACCCGCGAACAGCTGGATGCGCTGTCTGTCACGGATATCCCGGCGGCGCTGGAGTTCCTCGCGTTTTCATCCGGATATCTTGCGGCGCGCATGTTCCGGCCGGACTTGGGCGACGGACCGGTGCTGTCACGGCTGCTGCTGCCGGACGACCAGCCGATCGACGATGCCTCGCGGAAGGAGTCCATCGAACGCGCGCATCACTACCTGCCGGCCTTGTCGGAAATCCATGACAACCGCGCCGCGCCGCGTGATTCGCGGCTGGTCCACAAACTGCTGTCGGGATACCTCGCCATCCTGATCGAGGATCCGCGCCAGACGACTCTCGATACCCTGTTGCGCGGGTTCGAGGAGGCGGATACCCGCCGCGGTGCATCCGGCTTTACGGCGCGGCAGATCGCAGAGTCGCTTGACCGCTCGCGCCAGTGGGCGACGCTCGGCTGGCGGCGGGGGCTGGCGGAACGGCGTTTCCGCAAAGGGCGTGGCGCATACCTTGAAAACCTCGCGGGCGATGTCCGCGTCGTGTTCACCGACAACGGCACGCACATGGGCTATGCCGATATCCGGCGGGTACGCTATCTGAAGGTCGCTGACCTTCCGCATACTCCCCATTGTTGCGACGATGCGGCAGTGGCCGGCTTCATGAACCAGAACCATGCGCTTGCGCGCCAGGTGCAGACGCAAGCGTGATCCAGCCCGTCGTTATTCTTGTATCGCCCCAGATGGGCGAAAACATCGGCGCGGCCGCGCGTGCCATGGCGAACTGCGCTCTTGCCGAACTGCGCCTTGTCCATCCGCGCGATGGGTGGCCGAACCCGAAGGCGGAGGCGTCGGCCTCGGGCGCGACTCACATTACCCAGGCGGCGCAGGTGTTTGACACCACGGCTGACGCCGTTGCCGATCTTGCGTGGGTGGTCGCCAGTACCGCAAGAGCCCGTGACTTGGTCAAACCCGTGTTGACGCCCCAGATGGCGGCTTTGGAACTGCGCGCCCGGTCGCAGGCGGGCATTCGCATCGGGCTGTTGTTCGGGGCAGAGCGCACGGGGCTTCTGAACGAGGACATCGCGCTGGCCGATGCCATTGCCACCGTGCCGCTGAACCCTGACTTTACCTCGCTCAACCTGGCGCAGGCAGTCCTGCTGTTCGGCTACGAATGGTACAAGACCGAAACCGTAGTGCGGGCGGAACAGCTCGGCTGGAACGGCAGCCGGCCCGCGACCAAGGCGGAGCTGGTGAACTGCTTCGAGCATCTGGAGGACGAACTGGACCGCAGCGACTATTTCAAGAACCCGAAAATGCGGCCTACCATGGTCGCGAACCTGCGCGCCATGCTGCAACGGGCCAGCCTGACCGATCAGGAGGTGCGAACCCTGCACGGCGTGATCG
>CALMVH010000042.1 GCA_937873165.1 uncultured Rhodospirillales bacterium | reverse complement strand
GTCGGCTTCGCCATAGACCTCGTGGATGCAGGCAAGCGGCAGCCCGTCCTCGGGCAAGGCATGATCGAGGTCCGGGATACCTAGCCGCATCCCGTCCTGGCAGGCGATGGTGCCGACCTCCAGGGCGCGGATGCGATAGCGAAGATCCGTCAGTACCTGGGCCCGGTCCATCAGAAGATCTCCGTCGGCTTGCCGAACGGGATGCGCCCATGATCGAGATAGGCCCTCACCGGCAGGGTCGCGGCGCTGGTCACGGTGTTGCGGCCGAAGCGGCGATTTAGGCTGTCGGTCACATGATCCAGCGAAGCCTCTATCGGATCGTCGAACAGGCTCAGCGTCACGACCCTGTCAAGCACGAGATCGCTCAGGCTGAGGATCACCCGGGACGGCACCTTCACCGACATGGTCGCCCAAAGTCCGGTCAGGATCTGGCGCAGGCGGAAGGTACGGTTGCACGGCTGGAAGCGAGCCTCGCGCGCCCAATACGGCCCGCGAAAACTTGCGACGCCAACGTAGAGCCGTCCGGCGTGATGTCCTTCGCCGCGCAGGCGTTGCACCGCCTGCTCCAGCAGGCCGCTGGTCACGATCCACGCGCCGTCGCGCGTGCGATAGGCAGGCTCCAGCACGTTGGAACGCATGATCTCGCTGCGTCTGGTCGGCGGTATCTCCAGCTGCATGCCCCGGATCGCATAGAACCAGCGCTCGCCTGCGATGCCGCCGAACACGCTGCGCATCTGCCGTGTATCCAGCCGGTACATGTCGGCGGTGGTGCGCACGCCGATTGCGTGGAAGCGACGCTCGATGTTCTCACCGATGCCAGGCCAGTCGGTCAGCTTCAAATCCAGCAGCTTACAAGGGATGTCACGCCGTGTAATCGGCACCAGACCGCGGGGCTTCTGCATGTCGGAGGCGACCTTCGCCAGCAGCACGTTCGGCGCCATGCCGACGCTGCAACTCATCCAGTCGCCCACGTCGCGGCGGATCGCATCCTGGATGGCCTGTCCCAGGCGCAAAGCGTCGGCGAGCGTCGCCTCGTTCTTCCACGGCGCGATGGTCATCTCGTCGATCGACAGCACCTCGTGCACCGGCGCGCAGGTCTCGATCGCCTGCACCACGCGGGCATGCATGTCACGGTAGAAGCGAGGCCGTGCCTCGACCACGGCGGCATGGGGACAGAGCCGGCGGACATCGCCCATCGGCGTGCCGTTGCGGATATGATAGGGCCGTGCCTCGTAGCTGACGGCGATGCAGCCGGTCGTCTCGGCCATCACCTGCACCACGGCGACCGGTACCCCGCGCAGTTCGGGCCGGTCCTGCTGTTCGCAGGAGGCGAAAAAAGCGTTCATGTCTACAAAGAGCCACATAGAACATAATAAGAACATCGGAGTCGGGCGATGAGTCAAGCGGGATTGGAATTCTGACTCATAGCTAGCTGAATAGGCGTTGCGGGAGGCCTCTAATTTGGCTCACTATAACCTTCCGAAAGCAAGGGTACCGAGATGACTGACCTCAATCCTCACATTGTCAAAGACCAAAAAACGCATGGAATTACAAATAAGAGAACCGGAGCCAAAATCTCGCTGATAATGCGCTTTGAGGACGAGGTCAGGTTTTTTCCCCAGCGCTTCGAAAGTCCGAAAAGAACTTTTGAATTCTCCATGTCGGAGTTTTTTTGCCAGCATCCTGATCATCTGGGCGACCCAAATTACCATCTTCTAAGCGCAGTGATGCTGTGGGAGGTATCATTGAAGCGAGCACTTGGATCGCTTCAAGAGACTGAATACGAAGCCGCCAAGGCTGACTTGGTTTCGATACTTTATGATTACGGAATGAACTATTACGGCGAGGTCTACCACGGCTTCTGCGTGGGTATGTTTCTTGGCCCCATACCTTCAGGCGGTTAGCGAAACGTACGGCGCATGTGTCGAGCGCGATAGACGGTTTGCAATGTAGCCTGTCCAAGGTCGGAAGGCCGACGGTTTGCGCGCACGCGCGAGGACGGTGCAGAAAAGCCGATCTCCGCGCGTTTTCGAGGACATATCAAGGTGCGGATTTATCACGAGATATCCCATGACCGATGAACCGACAGAGCTGTTTGCGGAGCGGCGCCTCACGTCGCGTAGTTCCCCATCGTCATCCGATCGAACCGCATCGAACACGGATTGGCGTCGCGTGCACCTGCGCGTTGCCAGCATACCGGCCTGTCTGGTGGCCGGCAGCATGGGCATTCTGCAGTCCGTTGAAATGATCAGGCTGGCCGTCGAGATCTTAGAGAACTCACCCGGGTTGGCGCTGGTTCTTTTCTTTTTCTTGGGCATCGGCCTGTTCGCGTTGATGCTGCCGCCGTTCATCGCGTTCTACGGACTAAAGAGTACTCGCGGGCATGCAGCCGATGCACGGAGCATTGCGGGCATTTACTCGCGGTCCTTATGGGGATCGATCGCGGTGGCCGTCGGTTCGTTCTTCTGCGGTTACCTTGTCGCCCTGATCATGGAAGGCCTGCTGCGTGTGGTTACGTGAACTCGTTCATCGGGAGCGCCCGCATGCGGAACCCGGGCACTCCGACCTGCCGCCCCGTACCCGCTGCGCGACGTGGCAAGTTGGTGAATTCACTGAACTGCCCGACGGTACGTACCTCTGGCATGACAAGGGCAGTGGCAACCAGCATCGCGTACCGCAGGGCGTAACGAGAAATGGATGACGCGCGCTGATTGGAAGACGTGGGATGCCGGCGATCATGCGCACCGGTTCGATCTGCCATGGCCTTCCGCACGGCTTAACGGCGATCATGCCTGACTCGCCCTCGACGCTAGAGCTGAGTGGCGAGGGAGGCGCCGGATGGGATGCATTTCAGCGATGCTGAAGGATGACCCTTGGCTTTCCGTGCAGCCGTTGCTGGGGCCTTCGGGTCTGATCGGCTGGCACTGCAAGCACCGGCCAAGGAACTTCGCGAAAATCGCTGAGGAGGCAGTCGTGATCTGGCTGGCCTGGGAGATGCGATGCCGGAAGGAGCGGATCGTCAGCATCGCCCGTCGGACGTATCTCAGGATCAGGTCAGCCGAGCCGTACCTGCCGACGCCGAACGTTCCGCAGATACTATCACGTCACGCTTTGCCGGGGGATAGGGCTACTGGCGCATAATGCAACATTTTGGTCGTGCTGCAATGTGCTACATCCTGTCGTGCAGTGCACGCCTGATAGATGTCGCCGTATGCAACAGATTTGAAAATCCCTCACGTTTCGGAGGCACGTCAAAACGTACGCTGTTTCTTCCAAACCAGGGGGTGGGGGTCTCTTTTAGGCAGGTGGCAGGTGGAGGAA
>CALMVH010000041.1:2059-8837 GCA_937873165.1 uncultured Rhodospirillales bacterium | reverse complement strand
CAACGTAAGCGAAGCGTTGGACGTACCGGTTCTGGCGTCCTTCGGCCGCCGCCGCAGCCGCAGCTACTGACCCGGAGGCGCAATTATGTCATCCCCCATCCGCCTCGACACGCTGGACCTGCCGGCAACGTCTCTCACCAGCATAAAGTTCACGCTTGCTCAAACGCAGCCCGTTCACACGGTTGCCCATCTTTGCCACAGCCTGCAGGAAGCCTTGGGCAGCGGCAGCGGGGCGCGCATCGTCGCGTTCACATCGCCGCAGTCCAGCGAAGCGCCTGGCCGCATCGCCCTTGAAACCGCTTATGTCGCGGCGACCCAGCTTGGCCTTCGGGTACTCTTCGTCGATACCGAAACCTCGCATCGCAAGGAGCGCAGCGCGCTTCATAACGCCATCAAGGTACCGCTGCTGAAAACCATCCGCAACGGCGGGGCTTTTTCGGATTCGATGGCAACCATTGCCGGTACGCGCATGTCGTACATCCGGCTGGGCAAGCTGGGACATGACGGCATGACGGCCGCCGACCTGGATATCTTCAGCGAATCCCTGCAAAAGCTGCGCGATTACTACGACCTGATCTTTATCGAAGCCCCTTCGATCCTGGACGGCGCATTCGGGATCGGCGTCGTCAAGCTGACCGATGGCGGGGTTCTGGTGGTGGAGGCCGAAAGAACGCGCGCGCCCGTCGCCTTTGAAGCCAAGAAAACGGTCGAGACCTCCGGCGGCCTGATTGTCGGCGCGCTTTTGAACAACCGCCGGAACTTCATCCCGCACTGGATCTACAGGCTGCTGTGATCCGGCCGTTGCAGCCCGCGCACATTCTGATCGCCAACAATGTTTACCCGCCGATCATGGCCGGCGGGGCGGAACTGATCGTGGCCTATCTGGCGGAAGGCCTTGCGGCGCGTGGTCACAAGGTGACTGTTGTTTCGACCTGCGCTCCGGAGATGGAGCCCTACGCCGACGAGCATCGCAACGGCGTCGATGTTGTGCGGTTCTTCCCCAAGAATGTTTACTGGTCGTTCTCGCGCGGAGAACGCCCCGGCTACGAAAAAGCATTGTGGCACCTTCGCGATGCCTGGAACCGCGACGCGGCCAGGCGCTTCGGGCGCATCGTGGCCGATCGCAAGCCGGACTTGCTGCATACCCATTTGATTGATGGCTTTTCCGCCTCGATCTGGCGCAAGGCCAAACGCTCGGGCGTGCCCGTTCTGCACACCGCCCACGATTATCACCTGTTGTGCCCGCGCGCGGTCATGCTGACAAAGTCGCTGCAAATCTGCCGCAACCCCACGGCGGGATGCCGGATATACCGCGGCTGGCACCTGAAGACAGCCCGCGATGTCGATCTGTTCTGCAGCCCGTCGCAGTTCCTGATCGACAAGCATGTAGAACAGGGCCTCGCAGTTCCGCGCGTTGCGAAAGTGGCGAATGGCATTCCCCTGCCCGTCATAGAACTTGCCGGGCGACCGGCGGACGGGCCGCGGCGCTTCGTGTTTGCCGCGCGGCTGACCGTGGAGAAAGGCTGCGCCGTGGTGCTGGACGCGATCCGCGCCATGCCCGACGATGCCGACTATGAACTGTCCGTGGCCGGACGAGGGCCTTTCGAAGATCAGTTCAAGGCAGAAGCGGCGCGCAATCCCCGCGTCAAGTTCCTGGGGTATATCCAGGGCGATCAGAAAGATGCGTTGTTCAAGGCAAGCGATTGTGTGCTGCTGCCATCGCTCTGGTACGAGAACGCCCCGGTGGTCATCGTGGAAGCGGCCGCGTACGGCATGGCGGTGATCGGCAGCCGGATCGGTGCTATCCCGGAGTTCGTCCATGACGAGAAAACCGGATTGCTGTTCCAGCCTGGCGACGGCATCGGCCTTGCCGCTGCGATGATGCGCCTGGTGCGCGAGCCAGCGCTCGCAGGTCAGTTCGGCCAGAACGCCTCTGCCCTGGCCGCCAGTTCAGGCGTCAAGCAGATGGTCGATGCGTATGAGGCTGAATACGCCCAGCTGATTGGCGCGCGGGCTGCCTGACGGGCGAAACGTTTCCGCCGCCACGCCGTTGTATCCAAGCACTTTCGAGACTTCCCATGCCTTATCCGTTTTCCGTCACCCGAAACACTCTGCTGGCCATGGGCCTGATGCTTTGGGCGGTCACAGGCGCGGCCTCGGCGAACCAAGCGTCCGCTTGCCTGCCGCCTGCATGCACCGAGTTTCCGAAAGACGCGGGCGCGATCAACGTGCGCGACTTCGGCGCGAAGGGCGACGGGGTAACCGACGATACCGCCGCGCTGAATGCCGCGCTGACCGCCAGCGGACCCGATACGGGACATTCCCCGTGGCACGACAAGATCGTTTACCTGCCGAACGGTACTTACCTGGTGTCCGGTCCCATCGAGAAGCGATATGCGAACGGCAAGTTTGCCAGCGGCAGCGTTCTGGTGGGACAGTCGCGCGACGGCACGATCGTGCGGCTGAAGACTGCCGCCGATGGATATGGAGACGCGCATAACCCACGCGGTATCATTTTCACGACCTCGAAGCAGCTGGATGCCGCAAACAACAAGGACTACGACGGCAAGGGCGAGGGCAACGACGCTTACGAGAACTTCGTGGAAAACATGACGGTCGACGCCGGGCAGAACAATCCCGGTGCCATCGGCATCGACTATATTGCAAGCAACATCGGCGCGATCCGCAACGTAACCGTACGCGCCAGCAGCGCCAGCGGCGCGACGGGCATCGCCCTGACCCGCAAATGGCCCGGCCCGGCCCTGCTGTCGGATGTTGCGGTGGAGGGTTTCGACACCGGCATCGACGTGGCCAATACCGAGTACGGCGTTACGTTCGAATCCGTCAGCATCTCGCACCCGCGCACCAACGGGCTGCGCAATACGCATAACGTGGTATCCAGCCATGGCTTGCACATCGATGGCGCGCCGCACGGTATTGTGAACGCCGCACACGATGGGTTGATCGTTCTGCTGAACGCCGAGCTTTCAGGAAGCCCGGATGCAAGCGCCATCGAGAACAGTGGCTACATGAACATCCGCGATATGCACGTCGCGGGCTACGCCCAGGTGCTGGGCGACGCCACGCCCGCCGGGCTGATCGACGGCGTATACGATGCCAACCAGCGCATCCGCCCCTCGAAGCAGGACTGGTCTCTGCCCGTCGAGCAACCGCCTGCCGTTATTGCCACGCCTGCTTCCAAATGGGTCAGCGTTGCCAGGTTCGGGGCCGTTCCCGATACGGGAAAGGATAACACCGCCGCCATCCGCCAGGCTTTTGCTTCGGGCGCGGACACGATCTACTTCCCGCATGGCCTGTACCTGATCAGCGACAACATCGTGGTGCCGCCCACGCTTCAGCACATCGTCGGCATGATGTCGTCCGTCGGGGCTTTTCCGACGCGCCAGAACTCGTTCAAGCGCGACCAGGGGATGTTCCGGGCGTTCAACCAGGCCCATCCGCTTACCATCGAGCACATGACGTTCGATCATAGCTGGCTGGGCGATCAGGTCGCGATAGAGGCGCAGGGGTCGCAGCCGCTGGTTCTGCGCGATGTGGTGGGCGCCGGCGTGACCACGCTGTTGCGCCCGGCAAACGCGGGCAAGGCCTTTGTGGAGGACACCTGCGCCGGAACATTCGATGTCTCCGGTGATGCGGGTGTCTGGGTACGGCAGCTGAACTCGGAAGGCGGCGGCGTGCGGGTCAAGAACCATGGCGCGCCGCTTTGGATCCTAGGCGTCAAGACCGAGGGTGACGTGACCGTGGTCGACAATGACGGAGGCCAGACAGAGGTGCTGGGCGGCCTGCTATACATTGTGCATGGCGGCGATCCGGCTGTGCCGGCCTTCCAAAACGAAGACGGCAAGCTCTACGTCGCCTATGCCGAGGAAGCGTTCGACCGGACGGCCGTGTACCAGGCGCACGTGGTCATGTCGCAACAAGGCAGGATGTCGACTACGGTCGCAACCGACCTGCCCCAGCGGAACCTGGCGCGCATGCAGCCGGGCATGTCATATCCCGAGTGACTACGCTTTCGGGTGCCTGCTAAACCACGTCCATATAAACCCGGCTGCATCGAAATCGCTGTTCGGTCCCAGCGAACTCATCATGTCGTCGACGCCGCCGGGCCAGTGGTGACCCTGGCCGGGCACGATGGCGTAATCAAGCGCCGCGTCGCCGGTACAACCATGCCAGCTTAGCAGGCTGAGGCCGCCGGTATCGGCCTGCGCCGGCTCCCCGCTGCACTTCAGCGCTGCCGCCCAGGTATCGGCGCTTTTGCGGGCAGGCGGACGCTGGTCGAAGCCATGCGACCAGACGTTCATCCCCAAACCACCCTCCACCGGGTCGACAGGGTCCGAGGCCGCATAAAGCAGCAACACGGACACAGGTTTATCCGGTGTGTCCAACGACCACGCGTGACCCGCCACCGAGGCGACCGCCGCCAGGCGGCGCGGCAGTTTTTGCCCCAGTTCGCTCGCCATCGATCCGCCGTTGCCAAGACCGACGGCGTAGACGCGCTGAGTGTCGATCTTCGCATGCTCCGCCAGATCGTCCAGAACAGCCTCGACATAGGCCGAATCGTCGAGATGGCCGCGCTTGGCATTGCCGCGCCCCGAACCATCGCTCCAGAACCAGGGGTTGGTCTGGAACAGTTCGCCCCGCGCGGGATCGACCGGCAGGGCCTGCAAGCCGACGGCGACGAACCCTTGTTTATCGGCCAGACCGTTCCAGCGGTAATCCTTCAACGCCGCCGCTCCGCTGACGCCCGCATCCGGCAGGATCAGGACAACCGGCAGCTTGCCTTCTGCTTTTGCCGGCAGGTGGTAGAGATAGGTGCGGTCGTACCCACCGACCGAGATCGTTTCGGTCTGGTCGCCCGCGTGGGCGCCGCCTGCGAACACGATCGATAGAAGGAAACCCGCGCGAATGAGGATGTTTGCGGTCATGGGCTTATCGCCTCGTATTGTCCGTCACGCCATTCATAGATGATATAGCCCGCAGCCTTTACGTCTCCTTTCCCGTCGAAGGAAATGCGTCCAAGAACCGTATCGAAATGGTCGTGGTGAAGCGCGGCTTCGACCCTGGCGGCATCGGTCGTGCCCGCATGCCTGACTGCCTCGGCCCACGCCTGGATGGCGCCATAGGTGTAAAGCGTGTACCCCTCGGGGGCGCTGCCCTGCGCCATGAACCGCGCAACCAGTGCGGCGTTGGCCGGCACCTTGGCGGGATCGGGGGCGAAGGTCATCAGCGTGCCGTTGCCGCCCGCGCCCGTAATGGTCCAGAAGTCGCGCGTGACCAGGCCGTCGCCCCCCATCAGCACGGTATTCATGCCAAGCTCACGCATCTGGCGCACCAGCAATCCCGCCTCGGTCTGGTAGCCCCCGTAATACAGCAGGTCGACATGGTTGCGCTTCAGCTTTGTCAACACCGCGAAGTAATCGCGCTCGCCGGGGTTGATCTTGTCATCGACTATTTCCCGAAGTCCTGCCGCATTCATGGACTTCCGCATCTCGGTGGTAAGCCCGACGCTGTAGGCCTGCTTGTCATCCAGGATCGCCACATTGCGTCCGGCGAAATGCGAGGCCACGTACTGCCCGGCGACCTGTCCCTGCTGATCGTCGCGGCCGCATACGCGAAAGACATTTTTCTTGCCGGACTCGGTCAGCAGCGGGTTGGTCGAACCCGGCGTGATCATCAGGATGTTTTCCTCGCCATATACGTCAGAGGCGGGGATCGAGCTGCCGGAACAGAAATGCCCGATCACTCCCCTGACCCCCTGTGCCGCCAACTGGTTCGCCACCGCGACCGCCTGCTTCGGATCGCACTGGTCGTCCGCCTCTTTCAGGTCGATCTTCTGTCCCAAAACGCCGCCCGCGGCGTTGATGTCGGCCACCGCCATGCGGGCACCCCGGCGCATCTGTTCGCCAAACGAGGCATCCGCCCCTGTCATCGGTCCGGCAAGGCCCAGCGGAATATCGGCAAGCGCCGGACCCGCCATGCCGGCAAGCAATAGCAGCACCAGAAGCGACTGACGCAAAAACATCACGGTCGGGTCCTTTTGCAGTTAAATTCAAGGTGTACAGATTTTCGAAGTATCCGCAAACCGCGTTTTGCAGTAAGGTCCGAATGGTGTATGGCATTACTGGCGGTTGCAGATGATCGGACTCCATTTTCGCACGGGCGCGATCTGCACGAACGAGCAGCTTTCCGTTCTCGAGGACCTTGTAGATTTAAAAGCAGTGCTGCCCAGCACCGAGCCCGACCTCGACTTCGCCGCCTGCGAACTGCGCGGCCTGCTGCGCCGGCCGGAGGACGAAAGCCGGGCGGCTTGAAAAAGCCTGATCCTGTTGCTATTCGGACAACAGTCAGGGGTGAAGGCCTATATAGCTTGGCTACGTTAACGTAGTTACCCCATATCTAAACCTTAATTTGAGCCATTACAGCCTGTGCATACTAGGCTGAACTTTGAGCCTTATGACAGGCACTACTTGTTAAAACAGCTTAACGCTATCCAAAAACACGTTCTACATCGAGAGTGCGGTAATTCTAGGGCGTGAAAGCGTATGAAGTTGATCTACAAGAACGAGCTAGCCTTGTTTTACATCGCGCTCGCCACCTCCTTAGCGGGATGGGCCGCAATCCTTTACGCGACCAAAGGTCTATTGCTGCTCTTAATACCAGTCGTCTTTTTGATCTATATCATGACTCATTCGAGTTTCGTTGCGCACTTCAAGGGGCGGGGCGCCCAGTGGCTCGGCGACTGGCCGGAGGAATTCCG
>CALMVH010000041.1:412-2049 GCA_937873165.1 uncultured Rhodospirillales bacterium | reverse complement strand
TCTGAATGAAACTCTTAAGTGCCGCCAAGACTCTCAACTTTGATACCGTTCCTGCGACATATCGCGTCAACGGGAACGGTGTCTTCAACGCTTTTGCCACGAAGTACCTACGGCGGCATTACATAATCCTGAACTCAAGCATTGTTGATGCTCTCCAGGACAATCCAGATGCAATAAGCTTCTACATCGGCCATGAACTTGGGCATATCAAGTGCAAGCACCTGCTTTGGCAGATGATCTTGACACCGGGTTTGATGCTGCCACTTTTGGGAGTCGCCTATTCACGCGCCCGCGAATATACATGCGACCTGCATGGTGCTGCCTGCTGCAACAACTCTGCTTCCGCAGTACAAGCCCTTGCGGTGCTGTCGGTGGGTAGCCGCCGCTGGAAGGACATCAATCTAGGCAGCTACGTTGCACAAGCCCATGATACCGGCGGCTTCTGGATGTCGTTTCATGAGCTGGTCGCCTCGTATCCATGGCTTATCAAGCGACTAATGCAAGTCAGCGATTTCAGCGGCAAGCGTCCCGCGCGCAATCCCCTGGCTTACCTCTTGGCGGCCTTCGTGCCTCGGATCAGCTTCACCACTCTGATTTTTGTCTATCTACTGTCGATCTTCTATGTGCCGCAGCTACTAAAGGATATTCCGGGCCTGACTCCTTCCGCAACCGCGGGATTGCACCCATCAAAGCCACATTTCGATTAGTAGGCCCGGCCGCGTTGACGACAGGAACTGCCGTTCATTACCGTAATCCATCGTAAGAGAAAGCCGCCGCTTTTCGCGCTAATCTCAATGCCCCTCCAGATACGCGCTCCTCACCTGCGGATCGTGTAGTAACTCCTGTCCTGTCCCGGTCAGGGTGATGCGGCCATTCACCAGCACGTAGCCGCGATCCGCCAGCGCCAAGGCTGCAGCGGCGTTTTGTTCGACCAGCAGGACCGTCACGCCATCCTTGTGCGCGATTTCGCGGATTAGGTTGAAGACCTGCCGGATCAGGATGGGGGCAAGTCCCAGCGAGGGCTCGTCGAGCAGGAGCAGCCGGGGACTGCCCATCAGCGCGCGGGCGATGGCCAGCATCTGCTGCTCCCCGCCCGACAGCGTGCCGCCCGCCTGATGCAGCCGCTCCCCAAGGCGCGGCAGGCGAGTCAGCATGCGGTCGCGCAAGGTCTCGAACTTCGCCCGTGCATGGAAGCGGCCGCCGAGTGCCAGGTTTTCCGCCCCGCTCATGTCGCGAAAGATGCGGCGGCCTTCCGGCACATGCGCCAGGCCCATGCGGGCGATGCGGTGCATCTGCATCAGGGCAATGTCGCGCCCGTCGTAGACGATGCGGCCCGTGCGAGGGCGGGGATTGGCGCAGACGGTCATCAGCAGGGTGGATTTTCCCGCACCGTTCGCGCCGATCAGCGTCACGATTTCGCCCGCCTCGACGTGCAGCGAAACGTTGTGCAGCGCCTGGACAGGGCCGTAGAACGTATGGACGTCGATCACCGAAAGCAGCGTCATGATCCCAGATACGCGTCTATCACGGCGGGATCATTCCTGATTTCGGACGGCGTTCCCTCCGCGATCTTGGCGCCATGGTTCAGCACCACGATCCGGTCGAGATGCGCGATGGTCGACAGGCGGTGCGCGATG
>CALMVH010000041.1:0-402 GCA_937873165.1 uncultured Rhodospirillales bacterium | reverse complement strand
CAGCAGTACCGACAAGTCGTGCTCGTCGCGCAAGGACAGAAGCAAACGGTTGAGAGCGGCTGACTCGGTATGGTTCAGGCCCGCCGCAGGCTCGTCCAGGCACAACAGCACCGGATCGCCGGCGAGTGCCCGTGCAATCTCCAGCCTGCGACGGTCGCCGTAAGGTAGCGCCTCCGCGACCGTGTCGGCTTGGTCCAGCAGGCGCACGCGCCGCAGCCAGAAGCGGCAATGCTCCATGGCCTCGGCTTCCGCCCTTTTCCACGATGGCAGACGGATCAGCGCGCCCAACGAGTACAGGCTGGCGCGCATCAGCCGGGTGTGCTGGGCAGCCATTAAATTTTCCAGAACCGTCATGCCCGCGAACAGGCGCAGGTTCTGAAAGGTGCGGGCGACCCGTGCCTG
>CALMVH010000040.1 GCA_937873165.1 uncultured Rhodospirillales bacterium | reverse complement strand
CAGCAGTTCAGACGGTACGGCAATGGCCGCGAGCCTGCTTCCCGCAAGCCGCGCCGACAGGCCGGAAGGGTCAGGCAGGGCTGAAAGGTACAGGGTCTTGCCGCCCGAATCGGTGCCGATTTGCCGCGCATTTTCAAGCGCTCCCTCCGATCCGGCGGCATGGCAACCGAGCGCCCGCACGATCTTGTCGTTCTCGCCATGCAGGGCAAACGCGCGCTGGACAAGGACTTCGCCGGTGCCGTCGCGCCGCCAGCCCGCAACATGTCTGGATAGTTGCAGGAAGCGCTTGTCCCAGTCGGTCGAATGGCTGGGAACCGCCGGCGTGTCCGGCAGGCGATCCATCAACGTCCGGTAACGCGGATCGTCGGCGTTGTGCCAGACCATCTGTACGCCTGCTTCGCGCAGCAGATCATTCGACCGCGACATGCCCCAGCGGGGATGGGCTTTTTCAAGACCGCTTGCCACGGCGTAAACCCTTGCGATCCCGGCGTCGGCGATCGCCACCGCGCATTTCTCGCACGGACACCAGCAGACATGCATCGAACAGCCCTGGGTGATGTCGGTGCCCGCCGCCGCCGCGTTGCGCAATGCGTTTCGTTCGGCGCAGATCGTGAACTCGCTTTTCAAAGGGTTGATGCGGTAACGGGGGTCTTGATCGTCCATGCCACGCGGCAGGCCATTGAAGCCGAGCGCGCGGAACTCTCCATCAGGGCCGGTGATCACCGCTCCAAGCTTGCGTCCGGGATGCTTGCTCCACGTCGCGACCTGGTCGACGATCAGTTCCATGATGCGGCGATCGGCTTGGGCCGGCGTTTCCGAATGGGTTTGATGTCGCATCGCGGTGCGTTTCTTTTGGAGTATGCGCTTCGAAGTCCAGACTACACGCCCTATATCGGGATTTCTTTAACGGCTGTCCAGATGACCGCTGATTCCCGTCGATATTAGCCTATATTCGTATCATGACGAATAGTGCCGAGATCGTAGCCGAGCCTGCCTATCTAGGCGTGCTGAACAACGCGCAGCGCGAGGCGGTGGAGGCGCTGGACGGGCCGGTGCTCGTACTGGCGGGGGCAGGCACCGGCAAGACGCGTGTGCTGACCACGCGGCTGGTGCACCTGCTGGCGACCCGCAAGGCGTTCCCCAGCCAGATCATGGCGGTGACCTTCACCAACAAGGCCGCGAAGGAGATGCAGCACCGCGTGGCGCATATGGTGGGTGGCCCGGTCGAGGGCTGGTGGCTGGGCACGTTCCACGCGCTGGCCGCGCGGCTGCTGCGCCGTCATGCCGAGCTGGTGGGGTTGCGTCCGAATTTCAGCATCCTCGATACGGACGACCAACTGCGCCTGATCAAGCAGCTGCTGCAGCTCGCGAACATCGACGACAAGAAATGGCCGGCCCGACTGATCCTGTCGGCGATCGATCGCTGGAAGGATCGCGCCCTGACGCCCGACAAGCTGAAGGCCGAGGATGGCGGCGACCTGGCCGGCGGCCGGATGGTGGCGCTTTATGCCGACTATCAAGCACGATTGCGGCAGTTGAACGCCTGCGACTTCGGCGACCTGCTGTTGCATACCATCACGATCTTCCAGGATGCCTCGAACGGCGTCCTGTCCGATTGTCACCGCCGCTTCCGCTACTTGCTGGTCGACGAGTACCAGGACACGAACGTCGCGCAGTACCTGTGGCTGCGATTGCTGGCGCAGGGCAATCACAACATCTGCTGCGTTGGCGACGATGACCAGTCGATCTATGGTTGGCGCGGGGCCGAGATCGGCAACATCCTGCGCTTCGAAAAAGATTTCCCGGGCGCGGTGATCGTTCGGCTGGAGCAGAACTACCGTTCGACCGCGCACATCCTGGCCGCCGCATCGGGCGTCATCTCGCACAACCAGGGCCGGCTCGGCAAAACCCTGTGGACCGCGGCCGAGGGCGGCGAACGCGTACGGGTGCGCGCCCTGTGGGACGGCGAGGAAGAGGCGAAATGGATCGGCGACGAGATCGAGGCGCTGCAGCGCGCCAAGGTTTCGCTGAACCAAGTGGCGGTGCTGGTGCGCGCGGGTTTCCAGACCCGCGCCTTTGAGGAGCGCTTCATCACGCTGGGCCTGCCATACCGGGTGATCGGTGGTCCACGCTTCTACGAACGGCTGGAGATCCGCGACGCGCTGGCCTATTTCCGCGTCGTTGTGCAGCCCGCCGACGATCTGGCGTTCGAGCGCATCGTCAACAAGCCGAAGCGCGGGCTGGGTGACTCGACTATCGCCATCCTGCACGATGCGGCCCGCACGCTGGGAGCCTCCATGGTCGAAACGACGCTGCGCCTGATCGAGACAGACGAGCTAAAGCCGAAGATACGTTCGACTTTGCGCCAGTTGATGCAGGACATCGCGCGCTGGCGCACGGGCTTGCAGAACACCGGCCATGTCGAGATGGCAAAGATCATCCTGGATGAATCCGGCTACACCGGCATGTGGCAGGCCGATAAGTCGCCGGAGGCGACGGGACGGCTCGAAAACCTGAAGGAACTGACAAACGCCATGGCGGAGTTTCCGACATTGGAAGGGTTCCTCGAACACGTCAGCCTGGTCATGGAGTTGCAGGACAGTTCCGACACCGACATGGTGAGCCTGATGACGCTGCACGGCGCCAAGGGGCTGGAGTTCGAGAACGTATTCCTGCCAGGCTGGGAAGAAGGCGTGTTCCCGAACCAGCGCGCCATCGACGAGACGGGCATCGCCGGCCTGGAGGAAGAACGGCGCCTTGCCTATGTCGGCCTGACCCGCGCCCGCCGCAAAGCCTATGTCAGCCACGCCGCCAACCGGCAGATCTTCGGCAGCTGGATGGCATCCTCGCCCTCGCGCTTCGTGGCGGAACTGCCGCACGACGCCATCGAGACGGAAGGCGAGGCCGGTCTGGACCGCGCGGGCAGCAACCTGTCGGCGCAGCAGTTCAACGCACAGTTTAACGGCATGGGCCGGCGCATACCGGCGTTCAAGCCCGTCCACGGTGAACCAGCCCCGTTTGCGACGGCGGCACGCGCCCGCCCGGAGCAGCCCTATCAGCCAGGTGCGCGCGTGTTCCACCAGAAGTTCGGCTATGGCACGGTCACGCATGTCGATAACGACAAGCTGGAAATTGAGTTCGATACCGCAGGCATGAAGAAGGTAATGGACAGCTTCGTGGTGCCCGCCCAGAAGGCGGGCTGAGAATGCTTCTCATTGAGTGGAGAAAAGCATAGATTACGCCATGTTCTACGATCGTCTCCCATGAAATCCAAAGCGCCGGTCAGGTTGGCTGGTTTCCGTGACTACGTTGCGCAGGGTGCGCACCTCTCGGGATTGGGGGCGGTTGCGGGTCTTGTGGGCTGGATGACGAGTCCGATGCTGCTTGCGGCCAGCGCTGCACTGACCGGCGTCGTGGCTGTCGCCCTTAGCTGCGTTGTAAAGGTCGGGCCCGCTCTCTCCGAAGGCTTCACGGGGGCGGACGAGTTTGACGTTAAGCCTCTCATGTCCGAATTGACCAGCAGGATGCCGCGAAAGAGGCCCGTTCCGATCTCTATCGACGATAACCACAGAGGTTCTAGTTTCAGCGCCACGGCGAACGGCTTCGGAC
>CALMVH010000039.1 GCA_937873165.1 uncultured Rhodospirillales bacterium | reverse complement strand
CCGTCAACATCGCGGGCCGGGACATAACGGCCAAAGTCGCGAACGTGCGTGCCGTTGATTGGGGAACGTTCAACATCAACTTCATGCTGGTGTTCTCGCCCGGCGTGCTGGAAGCCGCGCCGCAAACATGGCTCGCGACGATCCGCGCTACCGAGCCCGCGCGCAAGACGATCATGCATGACACGTCCCAAGCCTATCCGGGCGTGAACGTCGTCGACGTGCAGCAGGTGCTGGAAACACTGACCAAGATCATGAGCAAGATCGCCGCCGCCATCCGCGCCGCTGCGCTGATGATCCTGGTGACGGGCCTGCTGGTGCTGGTCGGTGCCATCACGGCGGGGTTCGAGCGCCGCGTCGGCGATGCCGTAGTCATGAAAGTGCTGGGCGCGACGCGGGCGCGGCTGTTCGCGATCTTCCTGTTGGAGTTCGGAGTGCTCGGCCTCGCGGCCTCGATGGCGGCGCTGGTGCTCGGAAGCCTCGCCGCCTGGATACTGACGCAGCATGTGTTCAGGTTTGGATGGCACTTTTACCCGTATCCGCCATTACTAGCAGTGGGTCTGGGCCTGGGCGCCACCATGATCATCGGGTTCGGCGCGACCCTGATCGCGCTCAGCCGCAAAGCCGCACCTTACTTGCGTGCCGAATGAAGGATTTATGACAACTGCCTACATCAATCGCATAGCGACCGCCGTGCCCGATAACGATGTGCACGACGCGTTTGTACAGTTTGCCTCGACCATGCTGGAGGAGCCGCGCATGCGCGCCATCTTCCAGCGCATGGCGGGCAAGGCCGCGATCGATCACCGGTATTCCGTCATGCCCGCCTCCGACGATCCGGGCGGCATTTCCGTCGATGCCGCGAAACGTTTCAGCCGGGGTGCCTTTCCATCGACCTCAACGCGCATGCATCTCTACGAGCGCGAGGCGCCGCAGCTGATGCGCCATGCCCTGGACCGCCTTGCGCTGGGCCGCGCCGCGCGGGACATCACGCACGTCGTGGTCACGTCCTGCACGGGGTTCTATGCGCCCGGCCTCGACTTCGATGCGGTCGACTACCTGGAACTCGATCCCTCGATCGAGCGGATCATGATCGGGTTCATGGGCTGCTATGCCGCAATCAATGCCTTGAAGGCGGCGCGCCATATCGTGCGGTCGGAACCCACGGCAAAAGTGCTGGTGCT
Source organism: uncultured Rhodospirillales bacterium (assembly GCA_937873165.1). Classification (GTDB taxonomy): domain Bacteria; phylum Pseudomonadota; class Alphaproteobacteria; order CALMVH01; family CALMVH01; genus CALMVH01. Next base: position 1,059 of record CALMVH010000039.1, on the reverse strand, counting down.
GAACCTTGAGCTGTGCACGCTGCACCTGCAGGAAACGCAGGACCTGGAACAGGTACTGTCGTTCCTCGTGTTCGGCGACGGCTGCGCCGCCAGCATTGTCTCGGCCGAGCCTACGGGCCTGGCGCTGGATAGTTTCCGCGCCGTGCGCATTCCCCACACCGAAGGGCTGATCACCTGGCGCATCCGCGACCTGGGGTTCGATATGCTGTTGTCCGGCAAGGTGCCGGGCGAGATCGGACAAGCCCTGCATTCGGGCGCGGCGGACATCACGGGGCAGGGCGGCGTTGCGGGGATCGACATCTGGGCGGTCCATCCCGGCGGGCGTTCGATCCTGGATGCGGTGGAGCAGGGGCTTTCCCTGCCAAAGGACGCGCTGGCGGCGTCGCGTGAGATGCTGGCCCGGTACGGCAACATGTCGTCTGCCACCATCATGTTCGTGCTGCAATCCATTCTGGCCAGCGCCCGATCCGGCCAGCGCGGCTGCGCCATGTCGTTCGGCCCGGGCCTGACGGCTGAAACCATGCTGTTCCACGCGGCATGATGGATCTGTCGCGGCGCGCCATCCTGTCCGAACTGATGGACGGGCCGTGCGACTACCAGACCTTCCGCGACTGCCTGGTCGATCTTGCCAAGGTCAACCGCCTGACCCTCGCGTACCGCCCAACCTTGAAGTGGCTGCGGCAGTTCAGGTCCGCCGCCCTGCTGAACATCCTGGACGTCGGCAGCGGCTACGGCGATGTGTTGCGCAAAATCGAGCGCCGGTTTCCTCAGGCAAGGCTGACCGGCGTCGACCTGAATCCCTATGCCGCGCAGGCCGCGCGCGAGGCCGATCCCGGCAGCCGCATCGATTGGAAAACCTCCAACGCCTTTGATTACGGCGCGGGCGATCAGGTCGATATCATCCTGAGCTCCTTGTTCACGCATCATCTGACCGATGCCGAGATCGTGACCTTCCTGCGCTGGATGGAAGCAACGGCGCGGCGGGGCTGGTTCGTAAACGATCTGCTGCGGCACGGTTTCGCCTATCGCGGCTTCAAGCTGCTGGCGCGGCTGATGCGG
>CALMVH010000038.1 GCA_937873165.1 uncultured Rhodospirillales bacterium | reverse complement strand
CGATCTACCCGCGGCTGATGTCTCGGCAGCCATTCGCGCATGTGCCTCAGCTCTGGTTCTGCTATTTCGGGGTCGAGCTGTTCTTCATGATCAGCGGGTTCGTGATCTTTTTTTCGCTGGGCCGCTCGAAATCCCTGCGCGACTTCGCGCTGTCGCGGTTTACCCGCCTGTTCCCAGTCTACTGGACCGCCGTGCTGATCGCGATCGCGGTGAACGCCGCGATCTATCACGTTCCGGTTTGGGCCTCCCTGCCGCGGGATCTGGCGAACCTGACCATGCTCCAGGCGTTCCTGGGATTCGACGACCTGGACGGCAGCTACTGGACTCTGGCCCTCGAACTATCCTTCTACGGGCTGATCGCCGGGGCGGTGCGCGTGACCGCCTTGGCGCGGATCAGGGTCGAGTGGGCGCTGCTGGGCTGGCTGGCCGTGATCACCGCCACTCGGGGCTTCGACGTCCACATTCCCTATAGGGTGTCGCTGCTCATCATCCAGAACTACGGACAGTTCTTCGTGTTCGGCACCTCCTTGTTCATCCTGTATTCAAGGCAGGCGAACCGACTGACCTGGATTGCCGCCGCTTGGGCGATGCTTGTTTGCGCCTTTGGGGCCAATCCGCATACGCAGGCCAACGGGTTTACGCATTACTTCCTGTACTGCCTCGCCTGCGCCGCGCTGATGATCGCCGCCATCTGGTGGAGGCCGCGCGTGCTATCGACACCGGTTTTCCAGTTCTTCGGCCGGATATCCTACTCGCTGTATCTGGTGCATTCGACGGTCGGTTTCGCGGTCATCGACGCGGTCATGGCCGCCACGCACAGCGACATCCTGGCGCTGACCCTCGCGGCCCTGGCCTCGATCCTGGTCGCCACCATCCTGAACGCGACGATCGAAACCCGCGCCAGACTGCGCATCGCACGGGCGTTGGGGCTGCACAGGCCGGGACTGCCTGCCTAGTGAATGCTGTTTCTGACTATCAATTTTAGTTCGACAAGTAGCGCGGTTATGCTAGAGACACGCGCATGCCTTGTACCCGGAAGTGGACTATGTTTTTGAGCGCCTGTCAGATTGGCGGGTTATGGTTTGCCATGGCATGGTTGGCGCTTGCCTCGTATTCAGCTCACGCGGATCAGACACCGATCGGTGCCGAGGTTCAGGCACAGCTGGCCTTGCCGGAAGACAAGATCGATGTGGCCGACGCTGCGCTGGTGTTCGCGAAAGAAATCAATCCTGCTACCGACACCGCCGCCTATTCGGGAAAGATCGACCACTTAGCCGATGAGGTGCGCAAAGCGGCGGGGCCGATGCCGACCCTAGACAAAGATGCGTGAGGCTCTAGCGTCCGTCGTTTACCAGAAAGAAAACTACCGATACGATTTTTCTGCCGACGCAATGGCGAGGGTGCAGAACTACTATCTGCCCGGCATCCTGGATACGAAGCTCGGAACGTGCGTGACCCTACCGATGCTCTACATGGCGGTCGCCCAGCGCTGGCTTTTCCGTCTACCCAGTCTTGGCGCCGCAGCACACGTTCCTGCGCTTTGCCGGCGGCAACACCACGGACGCGAACATCGAGGCGACCAGCGGCGGCGGCATCATCTCCGACGATCATCTGGTGGAGCGGCTGCATATCGGCGCAAAGGCGCTGCAGCAGGGCACCTACATGCACACCATGAGCTATCACCAGTACATGGCGGTGCTGCTGGTCCTGAACGGACAGGCATTCATGGCGCGCGGCGACACGGACCGGGCGATCGCGTATGACGAGGCGGCGTGGGCCCTGTACCCGCACGTCGATACCGCCGCGATGGCCCTGGCGCAGCTTTACCTCGACAAGGGTGGAAACGCCGTGACGCAGTTCTACAGGCAGCCGCAGGATACGTCCGGTCTCGACCGGGCTGTCGAATCCATCAAGACGGCAAAACGATGGGACGAAACATTTCTGGCGATGGGAGGCAACTGGGATGACTATAAAGTACCGCTTGCGCCGCTGGGCCGGTAGGGCAAGCCTGTTCGCGCTGACGCTGACGCTGGCCCTCGCCACGCTGTGCGGCGCGGCGCAGGCCCGCTACCTCGAGCCCGACCCGCTGCGCCTCGGCGGCGGCAGTTTCAGTCTGTTCGGCTATGCCAAGCAAAATCCGCTGCGGTATGTCGATCCGAGCGGACTTGATCCGTATCGTAATTTTTTGGGAGGCATGCCGGACATCTCGCAGGGACCGGCCAGCATGATCCCAAACATCACGCAAAACCCTCTCAACGTTCTGCAGCCCTATCCATCCTCTAACTTTTTGAATGGGCTACCCCGGTTCCCGATTATGTCAATGTGACTGCTACCGGACCAAACCTCTTTGGTGGCGGAGGCTTTTCCTACACAGAGGATTATTATGGGAATGTATATTATGGACCGACGGGCGGAGTTGGATTTCCGTCCATAGTTGGACTCAGCATGTCGGTTGGCTGGATAAATCAAACAGGTCGCCCTAGTAATCAATGTTTATCTAATTATCTGAGCGGATCGGGAAACTCTGAAGGTGGCGGCTTCATCGGAGGATTTGGTCAAAACTGGAATGGTACAACCTCTTCAACATACATAGGAGTAACCACTCCAGGTGTCGGCTATCAGAGGTCCTATAACTTCTCTGTGCGCCATGAATGATCGCTTGCTGAGCTTTGTTGGAGGTCTTTTCTTTATAGTAATAGGTCTATAC
>CALMVH010000037.1:434-7151 GCA_937873165.1 uncultured Rhodospirillales bacterium | reverse complement strand
TAGACGTCGAAATGCGCCCAGCGAACGCCGTTCGCACCGAACTTTTCCATGAACCGCGCGGCGGTGATGGCGCCCGCGAAGCCGCCGCTGGCGACGTTGTTCAGGTCGGCGGTCTTGCCTTCCAGGTCGGCGGCGTAGGGCTGCCACAGGGGCAGGCGCCAGAACGGGTCGCGGGTTTCGGCGCTGGCGGCCAGCAGGCCTGCCGCCATCGCCTCGTCGTTGCAGAACAGCGCCGGCAGTTCGGGTCCCAGCGCCACGCGCGCGGCACCGGTTAGCGTCGCGAAATCGAGGATGGCCGCAGGATGCTCCGACGACGCGTCCGCCAGCACGTCCGCCAGCACCAGGCGGCCCTCGGCGTCGGTGTTGCCGATTTCCACAGTTAACCCGGCTCGGCTGTTGAAGACATCCAGCGGCCGCATGGCGCGGCCCGAAATGCTGTTCTCCACGGCGGGAACCAGCACGCGCAGGCGTATTTTCAGCCCCAGGCGCATGATCATGGAGGCAAGGCCCAGCGCGTGGGCGGCGCCGCCCATGTCCTTTTTCATGATCAGCATGCCGCTATCGGGCTTGATATCCAGCCCGCCCGTGTCGAAGCACACGCCCTTGCCCACCAGCGTGATCTTCGGGTGCGCGGAATCGCCCCAGGTGAAATCGATCAAACGCGGCGCGCGGGGGCTGCCGATCCCCACGGCATGGATCAGGGGGTAATTGGCCGCCTTCAACTCGTCGCCCTCGATCGTGGAGAAGGCCGCGCCATAGCGTGCGGCCAGCGCACGGGCTGCGTCGGCGAGTTCCGCCGGACCCATGTCGTTGCCAGGCGTATTCACCAGGTCGCGCACCAGCGCGACAGCTTCCGCGGCCGCCTCGACATAGGCGCGGTCGGCGCCTTCCGGCCAGACCAGCTTTGCCTCGCTGCTTTCACCCTTTTTGTAGCGCCCGAAGCGGTAGTGCCCCAAGGCAAAGGCCAGTGCCGCGTCAGTGGCGCGGCTGGCGGGCAGTCCCTCGAACCGGTATAGGCCGGGCGGCAACTGGCTGGGCAATCCGGCGAAGTCCCAGCGGTCGGCCGTCGAACCGACGCCCGTCACCACCCGCTCGATACCGCCTTCGGGGTTCGGCAGAATCACCGTCTTGCCGGACTTCGGCAGGTAGGCGAGCGCCGTCAGCGCGGCCTGGGTGCGGGCGTCGGCGCCGTGGATCAACTGCTCGTAGGTTTCCGCCGATACTGCGTGCACCGGGATCGCGTCTTGCGATTGTTCGGCAAATGCCGTCATGATCGTTTCCATGGTTTTGGTCATAACACTTTCTGGGAGCGGTTAGGAACCATGCAACGCTCGACTCTCTCGTTCGCGCTCATGGCAAGCCTCGCTCTTTCCGGCTGCAGCAGCGGCAAGGACAAGCCGAAGACTGTCGGCAACGACTCGGCCCAGGCCACGATCCCGTGCGAGGCGGGTCAGGATTGCGAGACAAAGTGGCACGCGGCGCGCCGGTGGGTGGAAGACAACGCCCATTTCCCCATCGCGCATTCAACCGATACCCTGATCGACACCGATGCGCCGTCGGGTTCGCTTTATCCGATCGTAGACGTTCGCAAGACCGAGCACGAGGACAAGCTGGGGTCTGACATCGTGTTTACCGCGACGTGCGAGAACCTGATCGGCTGCGTGCCGAACGAGGAACAATACCAGACAAGCTTCAAGAACTTCGTGGACGACATCGATCCGCCGGAGGAGGAGGGCAACGACGTCGATACCGGCCTTGCGTTTGAAAGCGCCGAGGATGAGGACGAGCCGGGCGCTACCGTCGCCGCCGTTACCCCGCGATCGCCTGCCGCGCGCTCGGGCCTGCGCGCGGGCGATCGCATCGTGAAGTTCAACGGACGGGGCATCGCGACCGCCGCCAAGCTGACCGACGCGATGAAGGCAACGCCCGAAGGATCGATGGTGCCCGTGCAATATGTGCGCGACGGGCAGGTCGTTGTTGTTTACATGCGGTTCTAATCAAGGGGCGCAGGTCTACCTAATGTCGTTCCCGTGAATGCGGGAATCCGGTATCACTGGCTGGACTGCCGTCTGCGTGGAAGTTCGGAAGGGCATGTAATGAAAACCAACGTTTCGGGCGAACCCGATCCCATGCCGCGCCGACAGGGACGGGACCTGCATGCCTTGAGGCAGCTGCTGCCGTATCTGTGGCCCAAGGGCGAGGGCGAGATCAAGGCGCGGGTCGTAGTGTCGCTGACATGCCTGATCCTCGCGAAATTGTTCAACGCCGCCATTCCCATCGTGTACGGGCACGCAGTCGATGCCGTGAATGGCAAGGGATCGAACCCATTGCTGACGATCCCTGCGGCCCTGATCGTGGCCTACGGCTTGACGCGTGCCCTGTCGCTGGCCTTCGGCGAAATCCGTAATGCCGTGTTCATCAAGGGCAGCCGCCGCGCCAGGCGGCGCGTGGGATTGCGGATTTTTCAGCATCTGCACGCGCTGTCCCTGCGTTTCCACACCGAGCGGCAGACCGGCGGCCTGTCGCGCTCGATCGAGCGCGGCACCAGCGCCATCGACACGCTGTTGTCGTTCGCGCTGTTCAACATTTTTCCGACCCTGGTCGAGCTGATCCTGACTGCGGCGGTGCTGTGGCGGTTGTTCGACTTTGCCTACGCCGCCGTGACGCTGGGCACTGTCTTAATCTATGCCGCCTACACCATCCGGATCAGTAACTGGCGCCTCAGCCTGCGTCGCACCATGAACGACAGCGACAGCCGGGCCAACACCCGCGCCATCGACAGCCTTCTGAACCACGAAACGGTGAAATACTTCACCAATGAAGCGCACGAGGCGGCGCGTTACGACGAAGCCCTGGCGCGCTACGAAAAAGCGGCGGTGAAGAGTGAAACTTCCCGCAACATGCTGAACGTCGGGCAGGGGATCATCATCTCGCTGGGCCTGACGGTCGTGATGCTGATGGCCGCCCATAGTATCCGCGCTGGCGCGATGTCGCTGGGCGGGTTCGTGCTGGTAAACACCTATCTGTTGCAGATCGCGGCGCCCTTGAACCTGTTCGGCTGGGCCTACAGCAGCCTGAAGCAGGCATTTGTCGATATGGAAAAGATGTTCGACCTGCTGGATGTCAACGCCGAGATCGCCGACACGGCGGGTGCCAAGCCGCTGGCGATCACGCGGGCGGCGGTCGAGTTCCGTGATGTTTCCTTTGCCTACGACCCGCGCCGGCCCATTCTCCAGCATGTCAGCTTCTCGATCCCCGCCGGAACCACGATGGCGGTGGTAGGCTCATCCGGGGCGGGCAAGTCGACGCTCAGCCGCTTGCTGTTCCGGTTCTACGACACGCAAGCGGGATCGATCCTGATCGACGGACAGGATGTGCGCGACGTGACGCAAACCAGCCTGCGGCGGTCCATCGGTATCGTGCCGCAGGACACGGTATTGTTCAACGACACCTTGTACTACAACATCGCCTATGGCAGGCCCGACGCCACGGAGGCAGAGATACGCCATGCCGCCAGGCTGGCGCACATCCAGGGCTTTATCGACAGCCTGCCCGATGGCTACCAGAGCATGGTCGGGGAGCGCGGCCTGAAACTGTCGGGTGGCGAGAAGCAGCGCGTCGCCATCGCACGCGCCTTGCTGAAAGATCCGCCGATCATGGTGTTCGACGAGGCAACCAGCGCCCTGGACAGCCATACCGAGCGCGAGATTCAGGCAAACCTGCGCGAAGCGGCGCGGGGCCGCAGCGTACTGGTCGTGGCGCACCGGCTGTCGACCGTCATGGATGCGGATGAAATACTGGTGCTGGACCAAGGCGTCATCGCCGAGCGGGGCAAGTTCCAGGATTTGATGGATGCCGAAGGGCTGTTCCACGGCATGTGGATGAAACAGCAAAAGCAGGCTGAAACCGAAGGAGTTGGTGTACAAAGCGTGTAAAATCGTATACTTTAACGAACTATTCATAAACGGCCGATCCATGAACGACCCGAAGACCTAGAGACTGCTGCCGCGTCTGGCTCTTGCCTTGGGCGGTATCGTCGGCTTTGCCGGTCCGGCCTTGCCGGCCGACCAAACCAGTCAGAAGCCCGTGCCGCTATCCAACCCAATGAAGGCTGCGCTGCTGAAGGCGGTGGTCGCGGACCACATGCCAGCCTTGGCCATATACTCGCTGGTCAACAAAATACCCCGCGACAAGTTCGTGGCCGGAACGGCGGGCGCCGACCGCCCGGAGGTGGCCGGAAAGAGCTATAACAAGCTCAAGGAGTTTGGAGATACGGTATTCGGCATTGCGGCGAAAGGTACCTATGCAACGCCCGCCGCTCGGGTGCGAGACACCGTTGCGCTGGCACAAACCATCGACAGCGTCGTGGCGGACCTGAGATCGCTTAGCGCCGCTGGTCGTCCCCCCTGCGCCGGAAGACACATCGGGCGACAAGACCCAGGTCGTCACGGTCATGACCTTCCTGGCGGTCGATGGACTAGGCAAGGACCTGATGCCGTTATTCAACCCCATACTGCCCGACGATCAAAGGGCGGCGGCGCGGGCTGAACTGACATCGCAGATGGCCGATGACATCATGTCCAAGAACAGCGTTCCGAAGTGGAGCCGGGAAGATGCAAGGCCAGTCATCCGGTCGGATGTAATGCGCGTCATGAAAGATCTCCGCGACGTGCAGGCAGGGATTTCAACTATCTTGCGCAAGGGCACGGCAGCGGTGTCAGTTTCCGAGGCCGATGCGCTGCTGGCCAAGCCGTTTGGTGACATCGCCAAGGCATTTGACCGTGCAGCCACGGATGCCAAAGGGTTTCAGGACAAGATCGATTACCGTGTGCCTGTAGGACAGGCGGGGACAGGCTACTCTTCCATCACGGTTCGGCATGGGAAAGGCCCTGCGGCCAAGTCTCTGGTTCCCTGACCTGCGCAGGCGCGCTTGCCGTGCCTTCCCAACTGGATCTTGACGCCCAACTGGATCTTGACGCCGTTTTCCCTTTTCGCTAGATGTGCCGTTCTCTTACTCCAAAGGTACTCGATATGTCCCGCCGCTGCGCCGTAACCGGCAAGGGCGTTATGTCTGGCAACAATGTCAGCCACGCCAACAACAAGACCCGCCGCCGTTTCATGCCCAACCTGCAGGAAACCTCGCTGTTCAGCGAGTCGCTGGGCCGCATGATCAAGGTCCGCGTTTCCACCAACGGTTTGCGTACCATCGAGCACCGCGGCGGCCTCGACAGCTATCTGATCTCGTGCACCAATGCCGAGCTGAAGTCGGACCTGCGCCGCGTGCGCAAGCTGGTCGAAAAGCACCTCGCCAGCCGCGCGGCCTGACCGAGACGGTGTTGCGGGGGGCGTAGCGCGTGGCAATCCAGGTCGTTGCTTGCCTATCGACCGCTACGCTGCTGCCCGCACTGACAAACCCCGGGTAAGTAATGCCCGATTACAGCCGGTTTTCCTTCGATATCCACGCGCGCGATCCTGGGTCGCGGGCGCGCTGTGGAACCTTGTCGACGCCGCATGGCAGCCTGCCGACTCCTAACTTCATCTTTTGCGGTACAAAGGCGGCGATAAAGGGGCTGACCATCGCGCAGATGCGCGAGGCAGGCGCGCATTTCATGCTGTCCAACACCTATCACCTGATGATCCAGCCGGGTGCCGAGCTGGTGGAAAAGATGGGGGGGCTGCATAAATTCTGTGGCTGGGACGGCCCGATGCTGACCGACAGCGGCGGCTTCCAGATATTCTCGATGGGGCACGGTTCGGTTGCCGACGAGATCAAGGGCCGCCGCACGGCCAGCGGCGAGCGCCAGAAAAGCCTGATGAAGATAACGGAAGAGGGCGCATCCTTCCGCTCGTATCTCGACGGCGCAAAGCTGTTCCTCAGCCCCGAACGTTCCATCGACATCCAGCGGCGGCTGGGCGCGGATTTCATCCTGCAGCTGGACGAATGCACGGCCTTCCACGTCGACCGGTCGTACACCGCACGCTCCATGGCGATGAGCCATCGCTGGGGCGACCGCTCGCTGGCGGAGTTCGAGCGCGGCGATGACGGATGGCAGGCGCTCTACGGCATCGTACAGGGGGGCGTCTACCCCGACCTACGCGTCGAAAGCAGCTCGTACACGCGCGACCGGCCTTTCTTCGGCACGGCCATCGGCGGGTCGCTGGGCGCCAGCAAGGATCAGATGTACGAAGTCGTGGAAATGTGCATGTCCCACATCCACCCCAACCGTCCCGTGCACCTGCTGGGCATCGGCGGAATCGGGGACGTGTTCTCCGGGGTACGCAACGGCATCGACACGTTCGACTGCGTATCGCCGACACGCATCGCGCGGCACGGCTGGGCCCTGGCCGAAGGCGTGCCCGGCGAACGCCTGAACCTGCGCAATGCGCGATACCGCGAGGATGCGGGGCCGCTGGACGAGAAATGCGGCTGCTACGCGTGCACCCATTTCAGCCGGTCATACATCCACCATCTGATCAAGGTCGGCGAGATGACGGGCATGGTCCTGTTGTCGATCCACAACGTTGCGACCATGGTGCGGCTGATGGCGGAGGTGCGCCAAACGATTTCGGCGGGGTCGCTGGATGAACTGGAAAAGCGCTGGCGAACGGAATAGATAGAACGCCACATCGGGCCCGACTGGGGAAACGGCAGCATGGTTGATCTGCAAACGAAGTGCATCCGCTCCGGCTTGAAAATGACGGACCAGAGGCGCGTGA
>CALMVH010000037.1:0-424 GCA_937873165.1 uncultured Rhodospirillales bacterium | reverse complement strand
ATCATCCTTCGGTCGAAACGTTCTACCGCCGCGCCAAGGACATCGACACGACCATCAGCATGGCGACCGTTTACCGCACGCTGAACCTTTTGGACGAATTGAATCTTGTGCAAAAGCACGATTTCAAGGAAAGTTTTTCCCGGTTCGAGGTAAAGGAAGAACATCACCATCATCTTGTGGATGTCGAATCCGGCGAGGTGATCGAATTTACAAATGAGTCGCTTGAAATTCTGAAGCACGAGATCGCGGCCGAGCTTGGGTTCGATCTGGTCGATCACACGCTGGAACTCTACGGCCGCAGGAAGCGGAACTAAGGGCCGAACCTTAAAACGAAAGTTTGTCATGCATACCGCAACCTGCCGGTCGAGCGTCGCGCGCGCGTTTTATGATTTGGTGGTTGACGGGGTATCCGCGTATGGCGCGG
>CALMVH010000036.1 GCA_937873165.1 uncultured Rhodospirillales bacterium | reverse complement strand
GCCTGATCCCGGTGATCTCGGCCGTGGGTCATGAAACCGATACCACGCTGATCGCCTTCGCCTCCGACCTGCGTGCGCCGACCCCCACCGCCGCCGCGGAGTTTGCCGTGCCCGTGCGGGCAGAGCTGGTGATGCGCGTCACGCAGTTGAACCACCGCCTAGATCAGGCGATGCTGCAAGGAACTCAGGGGCGGCGCGGGGCTATGACCATGCTGGCGCGCGGGCTGGGCGACCCGCGCCGGGTGCTGGAAGCCTGCATGCAGCGCCTCGATGACCGGACGGAGCGGCTCTGCCAGACCAGCACGGCGTATGTCCGGGCGCAGATGCTGCACCTCGGGCGTAGCGCCGCCGCCTTGAAGCATCCCCGCGCGCAGGTGGATGCGGCGCGGCACAGGCTGGCTTTGGTCGACCAGCGCCTGCATCGCGCCACCTCCGGCATCGTTCAGCAATATCGTTTGGCCTTGGTGAGACAGGAAGTCCCTCACCCCGACCGCGTCCTGTCATCGGGCCAGCAAGCGCTGGGCCACCAGGTCCGGCGTCTCGACCGCTGCGTTCTTGCCGCGCGCGATCAGGCGGCGTACCGGCTGCAAGTGCTGGCGCCGCGCGTATCGCGGGCGCCCGTTGACCGGCAGTTCGTGCAACGCCGCCAAACCTTGGAAGGCGCAGGGCGGCACCTGGAAAGCCTGTCCTACAAACGGGTTCTGGAACGCGGGTTCGTGGTGGTGCGCGGGTGCGGTGGACACGCTGTGTCGCTTGCGAAATCCGTCAACCCGTCACAAAGGCTGGCGCTGGAATTCAGCGATGGATTCGTTGACGCTGTAGCAGAAGTAAAGTAACAATTTCTTAAGAACTACAACGGGCGGCGCGATCCAGAGATCGTTCCCGTGAAACAAAAATCGATGTGCCGGGTTGAACAGGGCATGGAAGACGATTTTAAGCAGGGCGACAAGGTTCGCCTGGTGACAAGCCGGAACGCTCTGGGTGACGATTTCAATGGTCCCTCCCGGCAGCATGGCAAGCAGATAGGTACGGTCCTTCGCGTTTACGAGGAGATGGGCGATGCGGTCTGCGACATTGAATTCAGCGACGGCTCGACGCAGACAGGCGTGGCCTGCAGTTCCATCGAACCCGCCGCGGCGAATCTGGTTTAATCAGGAGACTTTTACCATGGTTGGAATTTTTCACGCCGGCGACAGGGTGCAGCGCAACGGGTTTGCCATGCAGAATAACCTGAACGCAGGCAGTGCCGAGGGTTCGAGCAGCGGAACTGTAACCCGGGTTTATGGCGATGAGTCGAATCCGCTATGCGATGTCAGCTACCCTGACGGAACCCTTGCTAGCGGCATTCCGATGAGCGACTTGAACGCCGGTTAACTAAAGTAGAACCAAAAAAGCCATCCCGCTGCTTGACCGCAGCCGGATGGCTTTTTTTATGTAGGAACGAGCCCCTTCAGTGGCGGTCGCGCCAGCCCGGACGGTAGCTGACGATCATCGAACTGCTGTGCAGCAGGCGGGCGGCGTAGGCCTCTGGTCCCACCTTGATATGCGCCAGGTCGACATGAATCAGCGCATCCTCGACATAGTCATAGATATCGCGAACATCCTGTTCGCTGAACAGATCGGCGTTGGCGATGTTTGCCCGCAGGGCGCTCATGACGTGGCTGGTGAAGGTCTGGTAAGCGTTGTCCATCTGGTTCATTCTTAGTCCCCTGCGTTTCAGATGCCAGCTCCTATGCAGATTCTATGCCAACAAATTAATGTGATATCTGCCTTGTGCCGATCCCAAGGCTTCCCAGCATTTCGAAATAGTCGGGACAGGTTTTGGAAACGCAGGATGGATTGCGGATTGCAACGCCACCTCCGCGCAATCCCGTCAATGCAAATGCCATGGCCACCCGGTGATCCTCGCGCGGATCGATCGCCGCATGCCGTGGGGTGCCGGGATAAATGGACAGTCCATCGGGCCGCTCTTCGGCCTTGATGCCCATCTGCCCGAGGATCGAGCAGGCGACGGCGATCCGGTCGCTTTCATGTTTACGGATATGCGCGATGTTGTGGATGTGGACGGGCGCATCGGCAAAGGGCGCCAGCGCCGCCAGGGTCAGCGCCGCGTCGGACAGCGGCTGCATGTCGATCTCTAACCCGCCTTCCAGGCTTACCGGTCCAGTGACGGTCGTCGCCGCAGGGCTGCGCTCCACCGTGCAGCCCATGCGTTCCAGTATATCGGTAATCCCGTAATCGGGCTGCGTCGTGTCTGTGCCAAGGTTGGCGAGCGTCACGCGCCCGCCTGTCAGGGCCGCCAGGGCGAAGAAATAAGTCGCGGTAGAGGCATCCGCCTCCAGCGTCAAGTCGCAGGCACGGTAGGGCTGCGGCGTGATATCGAACTGGCTGAACGCCTCGTCGTAGCTCACCTTTATACCGAACTTCGTCAGGTAGGCGAGGGTGATCGCCACATAGTCGCGCTGCACGATTTGACCTTCAATGTCGATGTGCACCGGCCCCCGGGCTAAAGGCGCTGCGATCAACGCGCCACTCAGGTACTGGCTGGATTCACCGCCAGCCAGCTTGATACGTCCGCCTTCGAACCCGCCCCCTGCTATCGCCAGCGGCAGGCGCTGTCCATTGCCCAGAGTTCGGACGTTCGCACCCTGGGCCTGCAAGGCCGCAACGAGGGGCGCAATGGGACGGTTGGTGAGCTGACGGCTGCCGTTCATGATCGTAGGGCCCTGGCGTGCGGCAAGGATGCCCGGCAAAAATCGCGCAGCCGTACCCGCCGACCCGACAAAAATTTCCTTTGCTTCCGTCGATAGCAGGAAGTTATTGCCGAGCACCCGGAAGTCCGTGCCTTCGATCTCCACGGATACGCCCAAGGTCCGCAGGCTTTCGACGGTCCAGTAGGTGTCTTCGCTTTTCAGCACACCCGACAGGCCGCACGGGCCATCTGCCACGGCGGCCATCAGCAGCGCGCGGTTGCTGACGCTCTTGCTGCCGGGGATCGACAGGGTGGCGTTGATAGGTTCGCGGAAAGGGGCAACCTCGATCCGGGCGGCATCCGCCAGTTTCGTCCACGGGCAGGCGCTGTCGTTTTCGACTGTCACGCCTTGGTCACGTTTGCCGCTGTGACTCCGGCGCGGGCGCAGGCGTTGCGGGTATCGACCACCAGCGGCACATGCTCCGCCAGAGCCGCGTAATCCACCCCATCGTGGTCGGTCACGATGATGGCGGCATCGAAGCCTTTCAGGACCGTTGGCGTGTATTCGATCGACCGGCGTCCGGTATACTGCGGATGCTCGCGGGTCGGGAGGATCTGGGGCAGGAACAGATCGTAGAACGCCGTCTCCGCCCCATGCTCTTCCAGATGGTTCAGTATTTTGAAAGCCGGGCTTTCCCGCTGGTCGTCGATGTTCTTCTTGTAGGCGACGCCCACCAGCAGGATGCGGCTGCCGTTCAGGCTTTTCCGGAACCGTTCGTTCAAGGCAAAGGAAAGCTTTTCCACGACCCGGCGCGGCATGGCGGTATTGATTTCGCCCGCCAGTTCGATGAACTTGGTGGAAATATCGTACTCGCGGGCTTTCCAGGTCAGGTAAAACGGATCGATCGGGATGCAGTGACCGCCCAGCCCAGGACCGGGATAGAACGGCATGTAGCCGAAGGGCTTCGATTTCGCCGCTTCGATCACTTCCCACACGTCGATACCCATTGCCTCGTAGACGATCTTCAGCTCGTTCACGAGCGCGATGTTGACGGCGCGGAAGATGTTCTCGGTCAGCTTCGTCGCCTCGGCGGCCTCGACCGAGGAGACCATCACGATATTGTCGACTAGATTGCCGTACAACGCTTCTGCCAGGCGGCAGGCATCCGCCCCATCCCCGCCGACTACCTTGGGAATGTTGGCCGTGTTGAAATGCTGGTTGCCCGGATCCTCGCGTTCCGGCGAATAGGCGAGGAAGAAATCCTTGCCCGCGATCAGGCCGCTTCTCTCCAGGATCGGCTTCATCACCTCGCGCGTCGTGCCCGGATACGTTGTCGACTCAAGCGCGATGATCTGGCCCTTGCGCAGGTTCGGCAGGATGGCCTCGACGGTTTTCACCACATAGGAAAGGTCGGGCTCGCGTTGCTTGGTCAAGGGGGTCGGCACGCAGATCAGGACGGCATCGGCCTCGCCCAGGCGGCCGTAATCCATCGTGCCCTCAAACCGGTTGGTATCCACCATCCGGCCCAGCGTCTCGTCCGGGATATGCTTCAAGTAAGATTTGCGCTGCGCGAACGCGTCCATCTTTTTCTTGTCGACGTCGAACCCCATGACCCGGAAGCCCTGTTCGCAGGCAGTCGCCGCAAGCGGCAGGCCCACATAGCCAAGGCCGACGATGCCCACAGTCGCCTCGCGATTGTTGAAAAGTGACAGGAGTTCGGAAATCTCGGGGTCGCTCATAAAGTCCTTGTCATCTCACTCAAATGGAGATTTTGCTGCACTGTGCTGGCCTTGAGGAATACCGCGCGTTTGGCAGCCATGACAAGACGGGAAGCCGGATATGAGCGACGAGATCGAAATGCCGAACGAAACCCTGGAGCGCCACGAGCAGGCGCACGAGGCCCAGGAGCATACCCATCATGGCGGACGCATCACGTTGCTGATCCTGATCCTGGCGATGGCGGCGGCGATCGCGGGCAAGATATCCGCCGAAAACGAGATGCGCTACCTGACCTTTGAAATCGAACTCAGCGATACCTGGGCGCAGTATCAGGGCAAGGCCGACCGGCAGGCGATCGCGCAGGGTTTTGCCAGCCTGGCGGCGGTTCTGCCGAATGCCGCCGATCCTGCCATACAAACGCTGATCCGGCAGATGCAGGCCAAGGCCGCCGATCTCGACAGCAACGACAAGGGTGATCGCAAGTCGCAGCTGCTAGACAAGGCGAAGACGCTGCAGGCGGACCGCGACCGCGCCGCGAACAAGATGGAGGGTTACTCTCTTACTGTCGTGCTGCTGGCGATCTCGATCGGCCTTGGATCGGCGTCGATGCTCAGCCGGCAGTCCCTGCCGCGCCGGGTGCTGGCGGTGATCAGCGCGGTCGCGGGGATCGGTGCGGCCTTGTACGGGTTGGCCGTGGGATCGGGCCTGGTCTAACGATTGCTGTTCCAACCGACGGCGGCACAGCGGCGCATCATCGAAGCGCCGACGGGCGCGCGGCTGATCGTGGATGCCGGACCCGGCACGGGCAAGACGGCGACGGCCGCAGCCCGTGTCCTGCACCTGCTGGCGGCGGGTGTCTCGCCTGACCGTTTGTGGATGGTCAGCTTCGCGCGGGCCGCCGTAGCCGAAATGCGATCGCGGCTGCTGGCATTCGGCGGGGAAGTGGACAGCCTGCCCCGTGTCACAACGCTCGATTCCCTGGCGTGGCGACTGCGTGGGCAGGATCTCGATGGCGAGGTGCTCGACGGGTACGATTCCGCGATCGCGGAAACCTTGGCCGCATTGCGCGGCGGCGATGCCCTCATGCTGGCGCGTTTGAAAACCGTCGATCACATCCTATTCGACGAAACACAGGACATGGTTGGTCACCGCGCGGCTCTGGCGGCTGAGATCGTCGACCGTCTGCGCACCGCGGCAGGTGTCACCCTCCTAACCGACGAAGCGCAGGCGATCTACGGGTTCTCGGCGGGATCGACGACGCATTCCCTGGATGGAGAGACGCTGGCGCAGCACTTTCTGTCGGCCCAGCCAGATTTGTGGAAGCTGCACGAACTTGTCGAAATCCATCGCACGCACCGGACCCGCTTGGTGCGGCTGTTCGCCCGTACTAGGATCGAGGTTCTGCGTCCGCGCGACAACCCCCAGCGCAAGCTTGCCGCCGTGCGGCAGGCGGTACAACGCAATGCCAAACCCTTCTTTGGGGCTGCGCAGCCCGTGCCCGACGGGCCAGATACGCTGATCCTGTATCGCAGCCGTGCCGAGGTTCTGGCCGAAGCCGGCGTCCGGTTCAGCAAAGGCATGCCCTTTCGCCTGCGAATGTCCGGCTTGCCTCCGGTCCTGTGCCCGTGGCTTGCCCTGGTCTTCGACAACGGATCGTCCAGCATGGGCAAAGCGGAGTTCTTGGGCCGCTGGACTGAGTATGCAGGGGCAAACGATGGAACCGAAGCGTGGGAGACATTGCATGCCCTGGCCGGCGAGGGAAGCCGGGTTCAAGCCGCGCGATTGCGCCGCCTGCTGTCGAGCAACCAGCCGCCGCCGGAACTGTGCGTGGCCGACCCTGGGGACCCCCTTGGACCGGTGATCGGCACGATCCACGCTTCCAAGGGGCGCGAGATGGACAATGTGCGGCTGATGATGCCGCAGGGCTCGACCGGACGCGACGATCCGGAAGCGGAAGCGCGGGTGTTGTTCGTGGGCGCGACGCGCGCGCGGCTAAAGCTGGAACTGTCTAGGGGAGGGAGCGTACCGTCGAAAAAGCTGCCGAGCGGGCGCGCGCTCATGCGCATCCCGTCCGGCCCCGCCGCCATCGAAGTGGGTCGGCCGGGTGACTTCGATTTCCAGTTCGCCGCGCCCGGATACCGGGAGGCGGTCAATGAACTGGCATGCGGGGCTGCCCTGACGATGGTGGATGAGGGCGGGCGGTTGTCGCTGCGGCGCGACGGGACTGTGCTTGCTCTTGCCTCGACCAGCTTCATGCAGGATATGCGGGCGGCGCAACGTTATTTCCGTCCCGATCTCGACTTTCAGCCGGTTCGAATGTCCCTCGGCCCTGTCTGCTGCCTTGCAGTCTCCGCCTCCGTACCAAAGGAAAGCCGGAAAATTGTCACTGTTCCTGTTGCCGCAGGCATTTCAACAATCGATTTTTACAAGATATAGAGAGTTATCGGAGGAACCTCGCCTTTGGTGTCCGCTTTTTATGCAGGCTGGACGGCAGGATGAACCCCAAGGACTCAAAGTGACCCGCATTAAGCGCGCTTCGTATTTTTCCGCGTTCGCACTCGCCGGCTGGATGGCGCTGTCGAGTGCCGCATGGGCGGACGATCTGTCGCCTGCGTCTGTGGCGGCTGCAATCGCTACTATTCTGTCAGCTTCCAGCCCGTTGAGCGTGGGACAGGCGCAGGTCGATCAGCCTTTGCTCGCCAGCGCCTACGCGATGCGGCAAAATAAGCCTGTCTGGCTGGACGACACAGGCGTTCCCAGCCCGGCCTCCCAAGCCGCACTGGCTTTAATCGCCGATGCGTCCGCCAACGGGCTGAACCCCGATGCCTATCATCTATCGGCGCTGCAAGGCATGGCAAAGCCGGTTACTGCGGCTGACTCGGCTGGTTTCGACTTGCTTCTGAGCGACTCGATTGTGTCGTACCTGCACGATCTTGCCACCGGGCGCACGCCCATGGGCCAGTTCGACCGGGACTCGTCGTTTCCAGACACGGCCGACAAGCCGGGTATCCTTGCCGCAATCTCGCCGATGCAGCCCGCCGATCTTACGCGCTATGCGGAAGCCTCCGTTCCGCAGGAACCCGATTATGCCGCCTTGAAAAAAGCGCTGGCGGACCTGCGGCAACAGCAGGCATCGGGCGCCTGGACTCCGCTTGCGGACGGGCCTTCGCTGAAGCCCGGCATGAGCAGTCCAGTCCTTCCGGCGTTGCGCGCACGATTGTCGCTGCCTCCGGTACAGGGGAAGGACGCGAACAAGTTCGACGATCAGACCTCGGGCGCGGTGAAGGCGTTTCAGGAAACGCACGCGATCAAGGATGATGGAACCTTGGGCAAGGATACAAGAAGCGCCTTGAACATGCCGGTCGATGGCCGCATCGCGGAAGTGATCGCGGCCATGGAACGGCTGCGCTGGCTTCCGCACGATCTGGGGCCACGCTACGTCATGGTCGATGTTGGTGGCTTCTGGGTGCGCTACGTCGACAATGGTCAGCTTGCCATGCAGCTGCCGGTGATCGTCGGCACGCAGGAACGCGAAACCCCGCTGTTGACCAGTACCATCGAGGATGCGGTGGTGAATCCGACCTGGACCGTACCGCCGACGATCATCAAGAAGGATATCCTGCCGAAGCTAAAGGCCGACCCCGACTTCCTGGCCAAGAAGGGGATCAAGCTGTACCGGCGGACCGACGATGGGCTGGAAGAAGTCGGGGCCGGCAGCTATCACGGCGGCGGGGAGTATGTCTTTCGCCAGCCTGCCGGCGAGAAGAACCCGCTGGGCCGGTTCAAGCTGCTGTTCAAGAACCCTTATTCGATCTACCTGCACGACACGCCCGAAAAGAAGAAGTTTGACTCGGCGCTGCGTACCTTCAGCTCCGGCTGCGTTCGCGTTGAAAACGTTCGCCAGTTGTTCGAAGCGTTGCTGGCGGGCCAGGTCACATCCCAGCAGATCGACGACGACCTTGAGACCGACAAGACCAAGACCATCAGGCTGGCGCGGCCGCTGCCTATCTACATCGATTACCTGAGCGTCTGGCTCGGTCCGCAGAACGGCCTGATCTTTGGGCCCGACCTGTACGGCAAGGATGTGCCCCTTGCCACGGCGGTCCAGGCAATCAACCGGTAACCGTTACGGAAGCAGGGTTCGGCAGTTCCAGCAGTTCATCTTCCATCCCTTGCAGGCGATCGGGATGGCGGTGTCTGGCGTAAAGAAACCAGCCGGCACCCGCCGCCATGACGGCGAGATACAGATAAGGGATGAGGTCGAGGGGATAGTCAGGCACCGGATACACGCTGCCCACCAGCGGCAGGAGGAGAAAGCCAAGCGCCACGATCGCCCCCGCAAGGTGGTGAATCCGTAGAAGTCCAAGCGTCTTCAGGTAGCAAGGTGCGGCGACAACGACCAGCGCGTAGGCTGCCAGGATGCTGATCGACGACATGGTGCCGATATAACTCAACTGCGCCAGTGGGTGCACTCCCGCCACCGTCAGGGCAACCGCAATGCCAAGCCCGACCGTCGAAACGGCGGCAATGCTGCGATGGGGTGTCGCATAGACCGGGTGAGTAACCGCAAGCGCCCGAAAAAACACGCCTCGATGCGCAAACGCGTACAGCACGCGCGAGGCCGCGTTGATACAGCCGACCGAGCTCGCCATGAGGCTGGAAAAGATGCCGAGCGTGACCAGAAAGCCGGCGGTGTTCCATCCCATCGACCCGGCCAGCGTTGTCATGGGGGATATGTCGGTCGCGAGCTGGTGGTGGAGGTCCTCGAAGGCGCCGACCGTACCGTATCCCATGAACAGGAAGAAACCCGTGAGCAAACCCACCACCGTCACAAGTATGCGTGGGATCACCGAAAAAGGATTGCGCGCCTCCGTGCCCAGTTCCATGGCGGTCTCGAAACCCCCATACAGCAGAAAGGCCAGCACCAGCCCCCGATAAAACTGGCTGATCGTAAATCCGTGCAGCGAAAGCTGGGCACGGCTGGGCCACGCGCCTTGCAGCCGGAAATGCCGGCTGACCAGGACGATCAACAACAGCATGGTCGCAACCTCGATCAGGCAGGTTGCCTGGGTGGAAAGCTTGATGTCCCGGCGGGCGAGCCACCAAGGCAGCAGCACGGACGCTGTCATCAGCCCGATCCTCAGTTCCAGCGACGCAGGGACGCGGAAACGATCGTAGAGCTGGCCGGACACCAGATTGGCGATCTGGGGCGGGATCGTAGCGATGAACAGCAGATACGCCAGCAGGACCGACCCTCCCGCGACAACGCCGGGCAGAGGCCCGAGTCCCGCGTGGACATAGGCGTAAAGCGCGCCCGGCGATGTCATGCGGCGCCCAAATATCGCCATCTGCCCCGCGAGGAACAGGATTCCGGCTCCGGCCACCGCAATGGTCAGCCAGGTGCCGACGCCCGCCGCCGCAAAGATCACGGGAACCAGCAGGGCCATCGAAGCCGAAGGCGCCACCGTGCCAATCGATTGAAACGTCAGCTCGTAGCCCGAAAGGTAGTTGCGGCGAAGGCCGGCTTTGTCGGAGTTGCCGTGCGGCGTGCAATCGGTGGACATCGTGAACGGGTATATGACAACTAAAAAATGCGCAATATTCGATGTTCTATCTTGTTGCGTTCTTAACCTTAACCTTGGTAAGGAACGTCCAATCGCCGCGACAGATGGCACCGAAACCGGAATTATCAGGGAGAGGGAATGTCTAATACGGGATGTGACGGCCTTGTCGGCCGCACGCTGAACAGGCGCACCGTTTTGCGCGGCATGGCGGCCACGGGCCTCGCCGCCGGCGCGCTCTGTTCGCCAGCCAAGGCGATGGCAGCCGCGTTCAATGGCGTCCCAGGCCGGGAGCTATCGTTCCTGAACCTGCACACCGGCGAAACATTGCGCGCCGAGTACTGGGTCCGCGGGACGTACAATCACGATGCCTTGCAGAGCATAAACTGGTTCCTGCGCGACTATCGTAACAACCAGACCCATGCCATCGATCCGCACCTGCTGGATTTGATCCATGTGCTGCATCAAATGGTTCGTTCGGCCGAGCCGTTCCACGTTATTTCCGGGTACCGGTCGCCGCAAACCAATGCCATGCTGCACGAGCGCTCGGGAGCGGTAGCCAAGCACAGCATGCATCTGGAAGGTCGGGCCATCGACATCCGCCTGCCCGGTCTGGGCTTGAAATACCTGCAAAACGCGGCGCTGTCGCTGAAGGCTGGCGGCGTCGGCTATTACCCCGCCGACGATTTCGTTCACGTCGATACCGGTCCGATCCGGCGCTGGTAACCGCCAGTCAGGGCTGGACCGTTTCGACCTCTTCCAAGCCCGGTCGAACGACCAGCGCCTTTCCGGTGACACGGGCCAGTTCGGAGCGATAGTAACTGACGACAAAAGTGCGGATCGCGGAGGTCAAGCCATGGCGGCCGCGCCGCTCGTCGATCATTTGGCATAGTTCGCGGATCGATAGGTCTTCGCGGATTGCGATCTCCTCGAACGCGCTCCAAAACTCGCCATCCAGCCGCACGCTGGTGCGCTGCTTGCCGATCCGGATAACGTGAATGGCGCTCGGGCCGCGAAATCTTATGTCTGGCAAAGTCACGATCTGATCTCAACGCTAGGCGAGTTTTTCTACCTTGCCCATAAAGCGTAAGACGGCATATCCCGTAAATACCGGTTGAAACGAAATATATTTCGCATGCCCGGACGATAACCTGTATAGTTGCATCAATTATGATGAATAGGAGACTGCCGCGTGTGGGAATGCCGGGTTCCGTCACAGGACGTCAAAGCCCTCGCGGCGGCCGGAACGCCCAAGGAAATAGAGGATATCGCCGGATCGTTCCTGCTGAGGATCGGCTTCAACCGCATGGCTTTCCATCTCTCGTGGCGAGGATCTCACTCCGACAGGATGGTCGCACTCCTGTGCAACTATCCGCCCGCTTGGGTAGAGCGGTACCTGGATCAGCAGTACCTTTACCATGATCCCGTCCACAAACGCGGAATGATGTCGGTCCTGCCGTTCACATGGCGAAGCCTGCCTCTGGACGGGGCTTCGAAAACAGTACGGACGTTGTTTGAGGAGGCGGCGGGCCATGGCATAGCCGATGGATTTTCGGTTCCCTTGCACAGTCCGGCCACGCAAGGGCTGTTCTCTGCCTTGCCAGACGGATCATTCAACGAAAGAACGCGCGCGTTGGAGGAAAGAGGGGCGGCTTTGACCGACCTTGCTCACCTCATGCACGAGCGTATCCTGGCGCTGTACAAGGCGCAGGCCATGCCCGACCGCAAGCTGATAGATCTGACAGAACGCGAAAAAGAGGCGCTTATGTGGATCGCCAGCGGCAAGACCGGGCGGGAAATCGCAAGGATCATGGCCATTTCGGAGGACACGGCAAACCAGCATGTCCGTGCTTCGATGGTAAAGCTGTCGGCATCCACCAGAACCCACGCAGCCGTGAAGGCGGTTACGCTCGGTATTGTGCAGCCTTTGATATGAGCGAGGATTTTCTCCTGCCCGGCGCCGGAGCGTGGGCAAACCGCGCCCGCGCGATCATCCGCAGTGGCGCCGCGCCGGACGGCCCTGCCGCCAGACACAAGCCGGAGGAGTTCACGCAGGCTTATGTGGAGCAAATCTGCGTGCGCGGGGTCGGAGAGCGCTTGATGCATTTGCGAGCCCGCGCGAACCTTACCTTGGATCAGGTCGCTGCCCAGACAGGAATATCGAAAAGCGAAACATCGCGGCTCGAGACCGGTAAACGGAAAGTCGCCCCGCGCCACCTTGCGGCTTTCGCGCCGCTTTACGGCCTGACCGAAACGGGGCTGAGCTATCTTCTGGACTATGCCCCAGGTTCGGAGGGCATTGCGGGCGACGGGCAGGATTGACTGGTACGAACTAAGCGTGCGCCATTTCGTAGCACCCTTTGCCGCGGCTTTTTGCCCGGTATAGCGCGACATCGGCCTGGCGCAGCAGATCGTCCGGCGTTGTTTCGTTGGCGTGTGCGGGGTTGATCGTAACGCCGACGCTGATGCCGATGGGGACCGATTTTTCATTCTCGGTAAACCGGCGCGGCATGGCGGCAACGATGCGTGCCGCCATCTGCGAAGCGTCGTCGCGATCCTCGATTTCCTCGCACAAGATCACAAACTCGTCGCCTCCGAACCGCGCAACGGTATCGCCCGCGCGCGTACATCCACGCAGGATATCGGCAACATCGATCAGCAGCCGGTCCCCTGCATCGTGGCCAAACACATCGTTGACCTGCTTGAAGCCATCCAGGTCAAGATAAAAAACAGCGAAACAGGAGCGCCGCCGGTTGCGCGCCACTTTCAATCGCCGCAAAAGCTGATCCCGAAACACCGCGCGATTGGCAAGGCCCGTGAGGGAGTCGTGCGTGGCCCGGTAAATCAGCTCTGCCTCGACCTGACGGGGTTTTTGATCCATCTGGAACAGCGTGCGCGCGGCCAACAGCGTCAGGGAGAAGAGCATGACGACGTTGAGCAAGGCCGATACCGCGATGCCCATTTCCGCCTCGAACAGATGGGCGCGCATGCCTGCGATCCGCAACCACCCGAGCCCGACCGGCAGCAACAATGATACCGGCAGCAGCAGCCGGGCAGTATAGCCGCCCGGACCGGGATTGGTGACATAGCGTACCAGCCCGCGGGTTGGATGGATCTGAAGCACCGCGATGGAAAGAAAGATAAAGCAGAACGCCGTATCCATGGTCATGGGCCGCGCCCGCGCGATGGCAACAAACGATCCCGCATGGTACACGTGCCCAATCACGGCAAGCATGGCAATCAGGGCCGCCAGACTCGCGAGCGCCTGTGAGCCGGTGACCAGGCGGTTACCGACATAGCCGTTCGGATCGCGCGATGGCGGCCGCGCCAACAGCGACGCCATCCCGAGCATGACAAAGCAAAAGGCCGTATTCGGCGCCATGGCCGGGCGGTATTGCAATGGCACA
Organism: uncultured Rhodospirillales bacterium; assembly: GCA_937873165.1. Taxonomy (GTDB): domain Bacteria; phylum Pseudomonadota; class Alphaproteobacteria; order CALMVH01; family CALMVH01; genus CALMVH01. The sequence goes on along the minus strand of CALMVH010000036.1, from coordinate 5,024 downwards.
TGCGGAAACAGGCGGCTGGTCAGTCCCAGTCCTGTCGCGAAAAACGTGTCGTTCAGTTCGACTAGTCCACCACCTACCGAGCACACCGACAGAATGGTGCCGATGATCCGGGTGCGCTGAGGGGCGGTATGAGGCTGGTAGAACAATACCCCGACCCCAAGCACAACCAGCCCGGCCGCCGCGACCGGCTGAGCCGCCGCCTCGAACGCGACCGTACCGGCTGCAGTATCGCCAAAGGCCCAGCTCAGCAACGCCAGGCAAGCAACTGCTATGGCAACAAAGGGGAAGACAAGCCTCATTCAGCTTATCTACTGTTGTTTTAACAAAAAGTAACGTTTTATTTACGGTTAAGAGGATTCTGACACCGGTCAAGCCCTTTGTATTTCACCCGCGATTTGGGAAAGAAGGGATCGAACGCGAGGGGTATCGTACGGTTTATCGATGAAAACGCCATGGTCGGGAAGCTCCCGCGCCGTGACCTTGACATGGCTGGACGCCACGATGATACGGACCGGGGGCCAACAGTCACGCACATGATGCGACAGCGTTAGTCCATCCATCGATCCCGGCATATCGATATCCGTGATCAGAACATGGATGTCATGATGGTCCCTTAGTTGACGAAGGGCTTCATCGGCATTGCCGGCCTCATAGACCAGGAATCCGGCTTCCTCCACAAGATCGACAAGCTCCAGCCGGATCAGGATTTCATCCTCCACCACAAGGATGGATGGTCGAATACTCGCATCGGGTATCGTCATGCGATGTCGACCTTGGTTGGGAGCACCCGTTCACCCGCGGCCAGAACTTCCGCCTCGCCCGAGGAAAAGTCTGTCTGCGAACGCGTTACCGGTGCCGTTAGAACAAAGCGGGCGCCGTCTGGCGGGTACTGGATGTCGGCTGTGCCCTTGAAGTAGCCCACCAGGGAGCGTTCGATCATGACCGATCCGAACCCGGTGCTGGAAGGCGCCTGAACAGCGGGACCGCCATGCTCCTTCCACTCGAAGCGCATGCGGGTCAAGCCAGCGTCGTCGTAGAGCGTCCAGTTCATCAGCACCCGGCCCGTCTGCACGGACAAGGCGCCATACTTCGCGGCATTGGTCGCCAGCTCGTGCAGGGCGAGCGACAAAGCCAGCGAGCATCGGGACGAAAGCCGAATATCGGGACCTTCTATCGAAAACCGGCCGGTATCGATGCCATGGGGCGCCAGGGCGTTGCGGAGGATATCGTGCAGTTCCGCGCTTTCCCAGTGCGTCGCAATCAGTAGATCCTGCGCCTTGCCCAGTGCAATCAGCCGCGCTTCGAAGGCGTTGCGCGCTTCGGCAATGCTGCCCGACCGGCGAAGCGTCTGGTTGGCGATGGCCTGGACCATCGCCAAGGTATTCTTCATGCGGTGGGCAAGCTCGTGATTTAAAAGGCGCTGCTGTGCCTCGGCGTGTTTCTGTTCGGTGATGTCGCGCGAGATCGAAAGCAGCTTCTGGGTTTGACCGTCCGAACCGCGGATCGGCGCCACCACGACATCCCACCATTTCGCAACGCCAGCTACGGTCAGGCATTGACCCTGGAAGCGCGAGGTGATGCCGGCACGCGCCTGGCTGATCGCGACGCCCGCGGCTTCATTGTATTCGTCGTGCCAGAAATCCGGCCAGGGGCAGCCCTCGATCTTGCCGAAATCGACCACATCCATGGCTTTCCGGCCCGGGCCGTTCATGAACATCACCTTGGCATCAAGGTCCAGAACCTTGATGCAGTCGGGCGAACTTTCCAGCGTGCTGCGCAGGAAGGCTTCGCTTTCTTCCAGAGCCGCCTGGCTTTCCATCAGCGAGGCGTTGGATGTGCTCATGCTTAGCAGATCGCTGCGGCGTGCCAGCAAGGCGGTTCTCAGCGCGTCGCAAACCAGCACCAAGCCGCCACAGATCAGAATAAACAGGATGGAGGTGACGATCTGGGACGGCGCCCAGAACGAAAGCCCTTTGCGTTCAAACGCAATGTAGTCGGACGCTATAGCCGATAGCAGGGTGGCGGCAAAGCCGGGACCTTGCCCCAGCAGGAAGCCGATCACGAACATGCCCGGCATGTAGAGCAGGAAGGGTGCGTTATCGAGAACCAGAATCCATCGCAGCCAGCTGGCCAGGCACACATACAGGAACGCCAGCCCGTACCGGACCGCCGCAGGCGATTGCAACAGGTCTAGTTTGAGACTCCAGACGCCGAGAGGGCGTGATCCGGCATCCGATTGTAAGGTCATCAACGATCCCAAGCTTGGCGACTCCAGTTTTCACCGGCCACGTATTCCGAATGTAGACCAGAAACCCAGGCTTGTCCGCAAAATCGTTACAGCGCTTCAAATGCGGTCCAGGGTATGAACTCGTGGATATCCCCGGGTTGCACCAGATCGGTGCCCGCAGGCAGGTCCAAAAGCCCATCGCTTTCCAGCAATGATGAAATCAGGTTGGATAGCTGACTGCGGAACAAGATGGCGCCAAGGCCTGTCTCGCCTCTAACAAGTGACACGCGCACGAACTCCCGCAGCATGGCCGACTTGCGATAGGTAAAGTCGCTGCGAACCGGGATGCGAAGCAGCGGACTGCCTTCCGCGCCCAGCAGCCGGTACAGAAGAGGGCGGCACAGCAGGTTGAAAGTCACGAAAGTGGAGACCGGATTGCCCGGCAGGCCCAGCAGGGGTGTTTGCCCCAGCCGGCCGAACAGCACGGGCTTGCCCGGCTTGATTGCCAGACGCCAGAAGATCACCTCACCATGGTGTTCAATGGTTTCGCGCACATAGTCCCGTGCGCCGACCTAAACGCCGCCCGTTGTCACGATTACGTCAACGCGCCCTGCCGTTTCCAGCAGGCTTGTCCTGGTGGTATCGGCGTCGTCGACCAATACGCCGAGATCGACGATTTCCACCGGATAGAATTGCAACAACGCCTTCAGCAGGGGGCGATTGCTGTCGTGGATTTGTCCTGCTTGCAGTTCGCAGCCGGGTTCGATCAACTCGCTGCCCGTGGAGGCAAGACCGACCCGCAAGGTGCGCCTGACGGTACTGTGCGCCAACCCCAGGGCCGTCAGCATGGATAGATCGGGCGCGGACAGGCGGCGGTCGGGCGAAAGGACTGTCGCCCCCGCCGTTACATCCTGCCCCGCCCGACGACAATGGGCACCTGCTTGGGAAACTGTACCTACCGTAACGGTGTCGCCGGACGGGGTGCAGTCTTCCTGCATCACGACCGTGACAGTGCCTCGAGGCAGTTCCGCGCCCGTCGCGATACGCACGGCCTTGCCGGTATCCAGCCCGCCCGCAAACGGCGTGCCTGCCGAGGCTGTTCCGACCACTTCGAACCGGCTGCCCTCCTTTGCGTCGCTGCCGATGGCAAAGCCATCCACCGCCGAGTTGTCGAAGCGTGGAATGTCACGGGGCGCCGTCACCGCGGCGGCCAGAACACGTCCCAGCGCCCGCTCGACCGGCACCGATTCAGTTTGCCGGCAAACGGGCTCGACAGCCGCCACGCGGGCCAGCGCCGCCTCAAGCGGCAGGAGGTTTGGCATAGCCGTGTCCTTGATGACCTTCGCCCCTGGTGACTGGCACCGCATGCAGCAGGGCGGGCATGATGGCGTTCAGCGACTCCGATACGGCACCCGGCGATCCCGGCAGGGCGATCAGCACCGTGCCGCCGCGTTGACCCGCCACGCTGCGCGACAGCATGGCCGTTGGCACACGTTCCTGCCCATAGGCCCGCATGGCTTCCTCGACTCCGGGCAGGCGCCGCTCGATCAATCCCGCGATGACTTCCGGAGTGACATCGCGCGGACCGAGACCCGTGCCGCCGGTGGTTACGATCAGGTCGAGGTGCAGTTCGTCGCACCATGCGTGCAGCACGGGCGCAATCCGATCTGCCTCGTCGGCTACGGCTTCCTGCCGCTCAATAGCGACGCCGCACTCCTCCAGTCGCTTGCGGATGGCTGCGCCCGAAGCGTCGCCCTTCGCACCTGAGGCAACGCTGTCGGACAGGACGAGGATGCCTGCGCGGATCGGGAATCCGGCAAGAGGCTTCGCTTGGCTGGTACCACGTTTCGAGCGGGCCAGGGTCACGGCCTCGATCAGCATCGAGCCGGATGCGACAGGCTCCAGAAGGTCGTAGAGCGTCAAGGCGGCGAGCGATGCCGCCGCAAGGGCTTCCACCTCCACCCCGGTTCTGTGGATGGCCTTCAGCTCCACCCGTATATCCACAGCCGCGTCATCAAGATCGAAGTCCACGGTCGCGAACTCGATCGGGGCGGAATGTCGGTAGGGTATCAGGTGGCTGGTATTTTTCGCCGCCTGGATTGCCGCTGTTCGAGCGACAATCAAGGGATCGCCGTTCTGCCGCAGCGTTGCGACGGTGGCGGCGTCTGACACCAGGCGTGCTGTGGCGACGGCGCTGCGCAACAGACGCGGCTTTTGCGAAATGTCACGCATCGCTCAAACGCCCATCCCTTCCAGAACAGGCACCGCCGAGGCTCCGCTGGCCGGGCTTTCTCGACAGGCGGGGCAGGCGCGGTCGCGGCGGCGTTTCAAGCGGGTCGTTTGCTGCGAAAGGCCATCCCACACGATCAGGTTCTGCGTCGCGCCGCTGTCCAAGCCGAGCACGATCTTGATGGCTTCAAGGGCCTGCATAGCCCCCACCATCGCCGGAACCGCGCCGATGATCCCGGCATCCTCGCACGACGAACCGCCCGCGCAGGCAAGGCACGGCACTTCTGGCCACAGGCAACGCAGGCATCCTGCTGGATCGCCGGGGCGCACCACCAGCAACTGCCCCTCGAACCGGTGCACGCTGGCGGCGACCAGCGTGCGCCTGGCGGCGAGACACGCATCGTTCAAAACGAACTTGGCGCGGAAATTGTCGGTGCAGTCGAGCACCAAATCGTACGGTTCGACCAAAGCCCGGATGTTGTCCTCCGCCACGCGCATGTCTTGAACTGCAATGTCGATAAAGGGATTGGCCGCGCGCAACCGCCTTTGAGCCAGCTTGACCTTGGAC
>CALMVH010000035.1 GCA_937873165.1 uncultured Rhodospirillales bacterium | reverse complement strand
GGACTGGGTTGCCCATGCTGGCAGAGGGTGAAATCGAGGCGTACTATGCATTTGTTCCGGTCATGCCCGACCCGTCCAATCTTTCAGATGTTCGTACGGTCAAGATAGAAATCGATCGTCAGACCTATCAGGATTTACATAAAGGCGACGCGATCGAGGTCGGCGTTAACAAGGGCTTGTTCGGTCTTCCATGGGTTTCGTCGCTGTCAAAGGCTAACCTCACGGTCCCGCCGCCGCTCCTTCGTCCTTGATCAAGAGGATTTCGACTCGGCGGTCCCCGGTGGGTCCAAAGTCGTCCGTGGCCGAACCCATCGGTAGGGTGGTGACGCTGGCTGGGTCCACGCCGAACTCGGACAGGGTCTTCGCAACGGTCTTGGTGCGGCTCTGCGCCACCAGGTAGTTGCCGCCTTCCGATCCCTTGCCATCGGAATATCCCGCGATCTCGACTGCCTGGGGATGCAGCCGGGCGGCGGCATCGGCCGCGCGCTGCACGATGGCATAGCTGTCTTCGGTCAGGTCAGCGCTGTTGACCCCGAAATAGGCGACATAGATGGTCGGATACTGTGCGATTTCCGCGGGTGCGGTTTTGTGGGCGCACGAGGCGAGGAATGGCATCGCGAACAGCGAAGCGGCAAGCAGGGCAGGGCGCACGGGCTAAACTCCATAGCGGACCAGTCGTCTGCGGCGCATTTATCAGATTTAGGGGCGTTGCGCACCCCTGAACTGTATGTTAGACGAACGCCGCGAATGCTCGTGAACCGGCGCACTGCGCCCGGGTACTAAAGCAAGCGCATCCGAATTATGTCGCTCGGGGAAGAATGACGGTTACCTCCCACTCGCTGGTCGCGCGGCGTTATGCGCAGGCGCTGTTCGAGCTGGCCGATGGCCAGGCGCTCGACAGCGTGGCGCAGGATATGGCAGCCCTCCGCGCCATGCTGGCGGAAAGCGCCGATCTGCGCAGCGTGGTGAAGAACCCCACCGTGACAAAAGCCGACCGGCTGAAGGTTATGGAGTCTCTGTCCGGCAAAATCGACTTGGGCGATCTGGCGAAGCGGTTCATCGGCGTGGTTGTGGAGAACGACCGCCTGGCCGAACTCGACACGATCGCCTCGGCGTTCCTGCACGAGGTATCCAGCCGGCGCGGTCAGCGCGATGCGGAGGTTACGGTAGCACAGCCGATCGACGAAGCGCGCCGGGTGGCCATCGAGACTGCCTTGAACAAGGCTCTGGCCGCCAAGACGATCATGTCGGTCCGGGTCGACCCTGCGATCCTCGGCGGAATGATCATTAGCGTGGGATCGCAGTTGATCGACGCAAGCCTCAAAACCAAACTGGATCGCCTGGGGCGCATCCTGAAAACAGCAGCCTGATAGGAACATCATGGAAATCCGTGCAGCGGAAATCTCCGCCATATTAAAGCAGCAGGTCCAGAACTTCGGCGACGAGACCACGGTTGCCGAAGTCGGCCAGGTCCTGTCGGTTGGCGATGGCGTCGCGCGTGTCTACGGCCTCGACCAGGTCCAGGCGGGCGAAATGGTGGAGTTCCCCAACGGGGTGCGCGGCATGGCGCTGAACCTCGAGATGGACAATGTCGGCGTCGTGATCTTCGGCAGCGACCGCGCCATTAAGGAAGGCGACGTCGTCAAGCGCACCGGCTCGATCGTCGAGGTGCCTGTCGGCAAGGCGCTGCTCGGCCGCGTGGTAGATGGCCTCGGCAATCCCATCGACGGCAAGGGTCCCATCGCCGCGACCGAAAAGCGCCGCGTCGACGTGAAGGCGCCGGGCATCATTCCCCGCAAGTCGGTGACGGAGCCGATGCAGACCGGCCTGAAGGCGATCGACGCCCTGGTGCCGATCGGGCGCGGTCAGCGCGAGCTGATCATCGGCGACCGCCAGACCGGCAAGAGCGCCGTCGCCATCGACGCGATCCTGAACCAGAAGGAACTGAACAAGGGCACGGACGAGTCGAAGAAGCTGTATTGCATCTACGTCGCCGTGGGCCAGAAGCGCTCCACGGTCGCGAACTTGGTAAAGACGCTGGAGGACAACGGCGCGATGGAGTATTCCATCGTGGTGGCCGCGACCGCGTCCGAGCCGGCGCCCCTGCAGTTCCTGGCGCCCTACGCCGGCTGCGCCATGGGCGAGTATTTCCGCGACAACGGCATGCACGGCCTGATCGTGTACGACGATCTTTCGAAGCAGGCCGTCGCCTACCGCCAGATGTCGCTGCTGCTGCGCCGTCCGCCCGGCCGTGAAGCCTATCCCGGCGACGTGTTCTACCTGCACAGCCGCCTGCTGGAGCGTGCGGCGAAGCTGAACGAGGATCACGGCGGCGGATCGCTGACGGCGCTGCCGATCATCGAAACGCAGGCAGGCGACGTGTCGGCTTACATTCCGACCAACGTGATCTCGATCACAGACGGCCAGATTTTCCTTGCGACCGACCTGTTCTACAAGGGCATCCGCCCCGCCATCAACGTCGGCATCTCTGTCAGCCGCGTGGGATCGGCGGCGCAGATCAAGGCGATGAAGCAGGTCGCGGGCAAGATCAAGCTGGAACTGGCGCAGTACCGCGAGATGGAAAGCTTCGCGCAGTTCGCCTCCGACCTCGACGCCTCGACGCAGGCCTTGCTGGCGCGCGGCGTGCGGCTTACGGAGCTGCTGAAGCAGCCGCAGTTCACGCCCTACGCCGTCGAGGAGCAGGTCGTGTCGCTGTTCGCCGGCACGCGCGGCTACCTCGACAAAGTCAAGGTCGCCGACGTGACGCGCTTCGAGCACCAGATGCTGAGCGAGATCAAGGGCAAGTCGCCGGAGATATTGGACTCGATCCGCAGCGCGAAGCAGATCGAGAAGGGCACCGAGGACAAGCTGACCGCCTTCCTTGACGCCTTTGCGCAGCACTTCGTGTAAGCCGGCACCATGCCCAGCTTAAAGGACCTCCGCAACCGGATCGGCTCGGTCAAATCGACCCGCAAGATCACGTCCGCCATGAAGATGGTCGCGGCGGCGAAGCTGCGGCGGGCGCAGGACCAGGCGGAGGCGGGCCAGCCCTACGCCCGCGCCATGGCAGGCATGCTGTCGCGCCTGGCGGCCAACGTCGTGCCGGGGCCGAACACCTCCAGGCTGCTGGCGGGCACAGGCAGCGACCGGCGCACCCTTATCGTCGTAATTACGTCGGACCGGGGCCTTGCCGGCGGTTTTAACAGCAGTGCGGTGCGGGAGTCCCGCCGTCTGGCGCGGCGGCTTCTGGACGAAGGCAAGTCGGTCCAGATCGTCACCCTGGGTCGCAAGGGCCGCGAATCACTGCGTCGGGACTACCTGTCAAGCCTGGTCGATGCGCACGATCCGGGCACGACCAAAGTCGCCTTTGCGCAGGCGGAAGGGATCGCCCAAGAGATCCTGCGCATGTTCCAGGATGGCAGGTTCGATGTCGCCTATGTTGTCTACAATCACTTCAGGTCGGTCATCGCGCAGGTGCCGACCGTTATGCAGGTGATCCCGTTCGCGCCCGCAGGAGCGACCCAGGCCGCAAACGAGAACACGGGCGCCAAGGCGATCTACGAGTTCGAGCCGGACGAGGAAACCATTCTCGCCGAACTGCTGCCGCGCAACCTCGCCGTCCAGCTGTACGGCGCATTGCTGGACAGCGCCGCGGGCGAACAGGCCGCGCGCATGACCGCCATGGACAACGCGACGCGCAACGCCGGCGACATGATCGCCAAGCTGACCCTGAACTACAACCGCGCCCGCCAGGCCGCGATCACCAAGGAGTTGATCGAAATCATCTCCGGGGCGGAGGCGGTCTGATGGAAGTGTCCAAAGTATTCCGACCGGTCAAACGGTTGATGAACGTTATCTCGAGGTCTCTTCGCTTCGAAAGTGTTCACGGCGAAGCTGCCAGACGTATCGCAGACGAGAACATACGCATCGCAAAAAGAAACGACCTCGACCGGCAGATGGACTTCCTGTTTGCGGATACTCACGAGATCATAGAAGACGTCAGGCACCAGACATCGCGTAATCCAGGCAGTTTCGGGCCTGCTTAACTCAATGCATCGCACGCAAATTCAATCGGAACCATCATGACCCAGAACTCCATCGGCAAAATCACCCAGGTCCTCGGCGCGGTTGTCGATATTCATTTCGACGGTGAGCTGCCCGCGATCCTGAACGCGCTGACCTGCGAGAACAACGGTAACCGGCTGGTGCTGGAAGTCGCGCAGCAATTGGGCGAGAACACGGTGCGCGCCATCGCCATGGACCAGACTGATGGCCTGGTGCGCGGCGGTGAGGTGCATGACACCGGTGCGCCGATAACGGTTCCCGTCGGTCCCGCGACGCTTGGCCGTATCCTGAACGTGCTGGGCGAGCCGATCGACGAGCGTGGACCTGTCGACCAGACGCACCGGGCGCAAATTCACCGCGACGCGCCTCTGTTCGTCGATCAGGCGACGGAAACCGAGATGCTGGTGACCGGCATCAAGGTGATCGACATGATCGCGCCGTATTCCAAGGGCGGCAAGATCGGGCTGTTTGGCGGCGCCGGCGTTGGCAAAACGGTGACCATCCAGGAGCTGATCAACAACATCGCGAAGGCGCACGGCGGCGTGTCGGTGTTCGCCGGCGTCGGCGAGCGCACCCGCGAGGGCAATGACCTATACCACGAGATGATCGAAGCCGGAGTCATCAACACCGAAGGCGGCGAATCCAAGGTGGCGCTGGTTTACGGCCAGATGAACGAGCCGCCGGGCGCCCGCGCCCGCGTGGGACTGACCGGCCTGACGGTGGCGGAGTATTTCCGCGACGAGCAGGGCCAGGACGTGCTGTTCTTCGTCGACAACATCTTCCGCTTTACCCAAGCGGGATCTGAAATCTCGGCGCTGCTGGGCCGCATCCCCTCGGCGGTGGGTTATCAGCCGACCCTGGCAACCGACATGGGCGCGTTGCAGGAGCGCATCACCTCGACCAAGAAGGGTTCGATCACCAGCGTGCAGGCGATCTACGTGCCAGCCGACGATCTGACCGACCCGGCGCCCGCAACCAGCTTCGCTCACCTGGATGCCACCACGACGCTATCGCGCTCGATCGCCGAGCTCGGCATCTACCCGGCTGTCGATCCGCTGGACTCGACCAGCCGTATCATGGATCCGCGCATCGTCGGCGAGGAACACTACCAGGTGGCGCGCGACGTACAGCGCGTGTTGCAGAACTACAAGGCACTTCAGGACATCATCGCGATCCTGGGCATGGACGAACTGAGCGAGGACGACAAGCTGACGGTCGCCCGCGCCCGCAAGATTCAGCGCTTCTTCTCGCAGCCCTTCCACGTGGCCGAAATCTTCACCGGTACGCCCGGCGTGTTCGTGCCGGTCGCGGAAACGATCAAGGGCTTCAAGGGCATCGTCGCGGGCGATTACGATCACCTGCCCGAAGCCGCATTCTACATGGTCGGCACCATCGACCAGGCTGTGGCCAAGGCCGAAGCGATGAACAAGAAGGCGGCATAAAGTGGATAAACTGTTCGGGAAAAATCATCTGGCTCCTATCGAGCCTGGCAATGTCCTCGACAGGCTATTTTCCGACAGGCCGGATCAAGGTTTAGTGTTCATTCGATGCGAGGCCGACCAAACGGCACATACGAAACAAGTCCCACTGCAAAGTCAGAAGTCATCTCATGCCGATGGGTTTGGGCCGCCTCGTTACAAACCCTGGCGTGTTAGAAGGCAACCCTGATGGCCAAACTTTTTCCCTTCGAACTCGTCTCGCCGGAAAAACTGGTTTTTTCCGGCGATGTCGAACAGGTCGATATACCCGGCGCTGAAGGCGATTTTGGGGTGCTGGGGGAGCCCTCGCCGCTGATCAGCACCATCCGGCCGGGCGTGATCCAGATCCATCAGGGCGGCCGCGTTGCGCACC
>CALMVH010000034.1:346-3055 GCA_937873165.1 uncultured Rhodospirillales bacterium | reverse complement strand
GGTTTACAGACTAAATGGGTGATCGATGAGGCAGGGTCCTAACAAGCGTGGCCGTGGACGCGGCGGCAACGGTCCGCATAACCCGAATATGGGCGGCGGAAACAATCGCCGCCCGAACGGCGGCAACGGCGGCGTTCCAAACCGCAATCAGAACTATGACAGCAACGGTCCGGACGTGCGCATTCGGGGCAGCGCTTATCAGGTTTATGAAAAGTACATGAACCTGGCGCAGGACGCCAACACGGCGGGCGACCGTGTCATGGCGGAAAGCTACTACCAGCACGCAGAACATTATTACCGCATCATTGGGGCTATTGAAAACGGCCCGGAGGGGCAACGCCGCCGGAACGAGGGACCGAACGGCCAGAACGGCGGCTACCAGTACCAGCCGCAACTGCAGGATGACGGCCAGCCAGACCTCGACGGGCAAGACGAGTCCGACGAAAGAGGCGAACCGCACGAAGAAGTGGACCACCAGCCCCGCCAAGGCCTCTCGCACAACACGTTCAGCAGCGATAACGAGCAGCCCTGACTTCACTTTCTGAGTTGCACTTTAGCTGTTTGCACGAAGTGGGTGTAACCAACGGTCAGCGACTGCGTTGATTACTCGATAAACACTGCAATAGTCTTCGATAGACTTCCTGCTGATCACTCGCGCATATTAGGAAGTCCCGTAGACCTTGCATCCGGATTGCCACTCTCCACATGATCTTAGCTAGGCCCGGCGACGGGGTGGCGTGGGACAGCGGGAGCGCCTCTGGATGAGGGGTCCTATTTCGAGGGTCAACAATGGATTTTGAAAAATACACCGAACGCGCGCGCGGCTTCATACAAGCGGCTCAAACGCTGGCCCAGCGTTCGGATCATCAGCAGCTCTCCCCCGACCATCTGCTGAAAACGTTGCTGGACGACAAGGAAGGTCTGGCGGTGACGCTGATCCGCAGCGCGGGCGGCGATCCGAACCAGGTCCGGGTGGCGGTTGATACCGCACTTTCGAAGTTGCCGAAGGTCGAAGGCGGCTCTGGCCAGGTGTTCCTGTCGTCCGAACTGGCCAAGATTTTTGATGTCGCCGAAAAGCTGGCGCAAAAGGCAGGCGACAGCTTTGTCACCGCCGAGCGTATCCTGCTGGCGATTTCGACGGCAACCGGTACGTCCGCCGGCAAAATTCTCGTCGAGGCGGGCGCGCCGGCGCAGAAGTTGAACCAAGCGGTCGACGCCTTGCGCAAGGGCCGCAAAGCCGATTCCGCGGGCGCGGAAAACAACTACGAAGCCTTGAAGAAGTACGCCCGCAACCTGACGGAGGCGGCGCGCGACGGCAAGATGGACCCGGTGATCGGGCGTGATGAAGAAATTCGGCGCACGATCCAGGTGCTGTCGCGCCGTACCAAGAATAACCCTGTGCTGATCGGCGAACCGGGCGTCGGCAAGACCGCGATCGTTGAAGGACTGGCCCAGCGGATCGTGAACGGCGACGTGCCCGACGGGCTGAAAAACAAGATCCTGTTTTCGCTGGACCTCGGCGCCTTGGTGGCGGGCGCCAAATTCCGGGGCGAGTTCGAAGAACGCCTGCGGTCCGTGCTGCAGGAAATCGAAGGCATGTCGGGCGACATCATCATCTTCATCGACGAGTTGCATACCCTTGTCGGCGCCGGTCGCAGAGAGGGCGCGATGGACGCTTCCAACATGCTGAAGCCGGCGCTGGCGCGCGGCGAGCTGCATTGTGTCGGCGCCACGACCTTAAACGAGTACCGGCAGCATATCGAAAAGGATGCGGCGCTGGCACGGCGATTCCAGCCGGTGTTCGTATCCGAGCCGACCGTGGAGGATACCGTCTCGATCCTGCGCGGGTTGAAGGAAAAGTACGAGGTTCACCACGGTGTGCGCATTACCGACGCCGCCATCGTGGCAGCCGCCACCTTGTCCAACCGCTACATCACGGACCGGTTCCTGCCGGACAAGGCAATCGATCTGGTTGACGAATCGGCCTCGCGCCTGCGGATGGAGGTGGACTCCAAACCGGAAGCCATCGACGAGTTGGACCGCCGCATTATCCAGTTGAAGATCGAGCGCGAGGCGCTGGCGCGCGAAACCGATCCTGCCTCGCAGGAACGGCTGGTCAAGTTGCAGTCGGAACTGCTGGGGATTGAAAAGCAATCCGCCGACCTGACCATTCGCTGGCAGGCCGAAAAGGAAAAGATCAACACGTCGCAAAAGCTGAAGGAAGACATCGAGCGCGCCCGTACCGAGATGGAGCAGGCGCAGCGGACCGGCAACTTTGCGAAAGCGGGCGAACTGACCTACGGCATTATCCCCGACCTGCAGGCGAAGCTGGCCGAGGCGCAGAAGGATGCGTCCGACCGCATGCTGAACGAGGAAGTGCACGAGCACGAGATTGCGGCGGTTGTCAGCCGATGGACGGGGATTCCCGTCGACAAGATGTTGCAAGGCGAGCGTCAGCGGCTTCTGGAGATGGAGGGGTCGCTCGGCAAGCGCGTGGTGGGCCAGCCAGAGGCGCTGGCGGCGATCTCCAACGCGGTGCGCCGGTCGCGCGCGGGCCTGCAGGACCCGAACCGACCGATCGGCTCGTTCCTGTTCCTGGGTCCGACCGGCGTCGGCAAGACCGAGTTGACGAAAGCCCTGGCCGATTTCCTGTTCGACGACGAAAGCGCCATGGTGCGGCTGGACATGTCGGAATACATGGAAAAGCAC
>CALMVH010000034.1:0-336 GCA_937873165.1 uncultured Rhodospirillales bacterium | reverse complement strand
GCATGATCGGCGCGCCGCCGGGCTATGTGGGATATGACGAAGGCGGCGCGTTGACCGAAGCCGTGCGCCGCCGCCCTTATCAAGTCGTGCTGTTCGACGAGGTTGAGAAGGCCCACCCCGATGTCTTCAACGTGCTGCTGCAGGTGCTGGACGACGGGCGGCTGACCGATGGGCAGGGCCGCACGGTCGATTTCAGGAACACGGTCATCATCCTGACCTCGAATTTAGGGTCGGAGATCATTGCCGCGCATGACGGCGAGAAAGACGTGGCGCTGATACGCGAGGAAGTGATGGAGGTCGTGCGAGGCCATTTCCGGCCTGAGTTCCTGAATCGGC
>CALMVH010000033.1 GCA_937873165.1 uncultured Rhodospirillales bacterium | reverse complement strand
TTACTACTATTCATGAATGAACATATTGACTTTAGCTTTGTTAAAAACGAGCGTTGCGTGATTTTAGGTATGAATCATGAACATGTTTCCAGGGGTCCAGACGACTATCAAATTCTTGTTAAGCTTGACGAACTTCCTTCACCTTACTTAGTCAGCATATCCCGCCGTCAGTATTTTTAGTCTTGAAAAGGGACAGTTTGTTGATGTAACCGTGCGCCAAGGGGGCCTGGGGTTCACCCGCGTCCAATCGGTCAGAAAATGGAGCAATTCAGCTGATTGACGATCAAGCATTCAACGAAAACCAGATTAGGACGCGAACTGGAACAAGTCTTAAAGACTGCATCCCATTATTGCCCAGATAGACACGTCTGTTATGGTCCCAGTATGTCGATCACCACGCAACTGAATGCCGTCTTGACCAATGCCTTTTCGGGCAGTGGTTACTCGCAGTCCAGCGTAGTTGCCGTGCTCTCGCAGCGGGCGGACTTTGCCGATTACCAGTGCAACGGCGCGATGGCCGCCGCAAAACTGGCGGGCAAGCCCCCGCGCGCTCTGGCGGAGGATGTCGCCGCTCGCCTGCAGGCACGCAAAGACCTCTTCGCCGAAGTCTCCATCGCAGGGCCGGGCTTCATCAACATGCGGCTATCAAACACGTGGTTGGGCGCGCAGACCGGCGACTTGCTGGACGAGGCAAGGCAGGGATACGACTTGGGTTCGCGTGCGCCGCGCCGCGTGGTGCTGGATTTCAGCGGCCCGAACGTCGCCAAGGAAATGCTGGCCTTCCACCTGCGCAGCACCATCCTGGGCGACAGCCTGCAACGCATCCTGCGCTTTGCGGGCGACCATGTGACCAGCGACGCACATTTTGGCGACTGGGGCATGCCGATGGGCATGGTCATTGCCGAGTTGCGGCGCGAGCAGCCGGACCTGCCGTATTTCGATCCTGCGACTACGGGCGATTACCCGGCATATCCACCAGTCGATCTCGAGGCCTTGTCGGCTCTCTACCGCCGCGCCTCGGCCCGGTGCAGGGACAGCAAGGACGCTCGCCGCGAAGCTCGCGAAGTCACGGCCGACCTGCAATCGAAACGGCCAGGTTTTTTCGCCCTGTGGCAGCATTTTCGGGCGGTCACCTTCGAGTCCGTCAGGCGGAACCTCCAGCGTCTCGATATCCGGTTCGCTAAAGGCAAAGGGTCTGGTGGTCGAAAGCCAGGGTGCGCTGGTAATCGAGATGGGAAGTGCAGCCGCCGATCCGCCCATGCCGCCGCTGATCTTGGAGAAAAGCGACGGCGGATACACCTATGGCGCGACTGACCTTGCGACCATCATCCAGCGCCACAGCGATCTGCGGCCGGATGCGGTCCTGTACGTCGTAGATGCCCGGCAGGCGCAGCACTTCCAGCAGGTGTTCAGGGCGGCGGCAATCACCGGCCATGCCAATGGCACCACGTTCCAGCACATCGGCTTCGGCACCATCAACGGCAAGGATGGCAAGCCGTTCAAGACCCGCGCGGGCGGGGTGATGCGGTTGGAAGATTTGCTGGACCTCGCGCATGCCAAGGCGCTGGAGGAACTACCCTATAACGCGGGCTTGAACCTAGCCGAGCTGTCGCGCCTAGCCGAGCAGATCTCGGTCGCCGCGATCAAGTTCCAGGATCTGAAGAACAACCGGCTGTCGGATTACGCGTTCGACGTGGACAGCTTTACGAGGTTCGAAGGCAAGACCGGCCCTTATCTGCAATACGCCGTCGTGCGCTGCAACGCGATTCTAGTGAAGGCCGGCGCGGTGCCCGGACCCGGCGCGATTGTTCTGGGCAATCCCTCGGAACGCGTGCTGGCGCTGGCGCTGCTGGCCTTTCCCGAAACGTTGGAGGCAACGGTGAAGAGGTTCGAGCCTAGCGTTCTGGCCGACCATGCTACAGCGTGGCGCAGGCGTTCAGCACCTTCTACAGCAACTCGCCGGTGCTAAACGAGGTCGACACCGTCAATCGCGAGTCCCGCCTGCGCCTGGTCGCCATTGTTCGCCAGCACCTGACGCTGTGCCTTGCCCTGCTGGGCATCGAAGCGCCAGAGGCTATGCCTAGCCGGAGGGCGGCCATGGAAGAGCCTGTTACCTCTTCGTTGTAACAGGCGGCACGCGGAGATCCCCTGCTTCTGCGTAGCTGAATTTCTAAGCGAGAAATTGACCTAGAGACGGCTTATTATCCGGAGAGCAAGCGCTCTACGCGTACCCCGCCACCGCTTGCATCACGTCCGAATCTTCCGGCTCCCCCCGAGTGCGCTTGACCGTTAGCTTGTTCAGAGCGTGCAGGTAGGCGCGCACGCTGGCCACCAGCGTGTCGGTGTCGGCGCCCTGGCCGTTGACCGTGCGGCCGTTTTCCTCCAGCCGTACGGTGACTTCCGCCTGCGCGTCGGTGCCGGCCGTGACAGCGTGGACCTGGTACAGCACCAGTTTCGCCTGATGCGGAAAGATCTGACCGATGGCATTGAAGCACGCATCGACGGGGCCGTTGCCCTCGGCCTTTACCGTGCGCAGCGCGCCCTCGACAGCGACTTCCAGCTCGGCCGTCTGGGGGCCTTTTGACCCGGCGACCACCTGCAGCGAGGCAAAGCGCAGGTGTTCGTGGTCGCGGCCGGTTTCATCGTCGACCAGCGCCACGATATCCTCGTCGAAGATATCCTTCTTGCGGTCGGCTAGTGTCTTGAAGCGGGCGAAGGCATCCTCAATAGCGTTGTCGCCCAGGTCGTAGCCCAGGTCTTTCAGCTTCGACTTGAATGCGTGGCGGCCGGAATGCTTGCCCAGCACCAGCTGCGAGCGGTTGAGGCCGACCGACTCAGGCGACATGATCTCATAACTGTTGGCGTGCTTTAGCATGCCGTCCTGGTGGATGCCGCTCTCGTGCGCGAAGGCATTCGCGCCGACGATGGCCTTGTTCGGCTGCACGGAGAAGCCGGTAATGGTCGACAGCAGGCGCGAGGCGCGGGTGATCATCGTGGTGTCGATGCCGTTGCTGTAGGGAATCTTGTCGTGGCGCACGCGCATGGCCATGACGATTTCCTCCAGCGCGGCGTTGCCCGCGCGCTCGCCGATGCCGTTGATGGTGCACTCGGCCTGCCGCGCGCCGGCGTCCAGCCCCGCCAGTGCGTTCGCGACCGCGAGGCCCAGGTCGTTATGGCAATGGACCGAAATGACCGCCTTGTCGATATTGGGCACGCGGTCGCGCAGGGTCCGGATCAGGGCGCCAAACTCCTCCGGCACCGCGTAGCCGACCGTGTCCGGAATGTTGATGGTGGTGGCGCCCGCCTTGATCGCGGCTTCGGCGCAGCGGCACAGGAAATCGTGTTCGCTGCGCGTCGCGTCCATCGCGCTCCATTCCACGTCGTCCGTGTGGTTGCGCGCCAGCGTTACGCTGTCGGTCACCATTTGCAGTACTTCATCGGGGGTCTTGTTGATGTTGTACTTCATGTGAATGGGGCTGGTCGACACGAAGGTATGGATACGCCTGCGCTCCGCCGGCCTGATCGCTTCCGCGCGGGCAAGGCCGGCGATCACCGCCTTTTTCGCGGTGCGCGCGATGGCCTGCACAGCCTCGAAATCGCCATCGGAGGCTGCAGGAAAGCCCGCCTCGATCACGTCGACGCCCATCTCCTCCAAGGTCGCCGCCATTCGCAGCTTCTCGGGCAGGTTCATCGAACAGCCCGGCGATTGTTCACCATCGCGCAGCGTGGTGTCGAAGATGATGACGCGGCTTGCGGCAGTGGCGTCGATTTCACTATGAGTCATGGCGTCGTCCTGTCTGATTGGGCTTCGTGGCCAGGTGTTCGGATGTTGAGCCCGCGTGGAAAAGCGGGCAGTGCCCCTGACAACAGCCCGCGGCGGGACTGTCAGGGGCGAGTAAGTCGACGCAGACGCGTGCAAAAGCCCCTGTTGCTAAGCACAGGAAAAGCAGTCAAAACTGGATGCGACAAGCAGGACACGCCCGGATTATACCCAGGTCGATTTTGGAACACAACCAAGTTGGGCGAATGAAACGCGAAGTTATCTCCGGCACTATATCGCGTATCAAGCCGTATGGTACCGCCGATGTTACGATAACGGCATTTTACGCTCTGCTGATCGGGATCCTGACAATCCGGCATGAACTATGGCCTGATGAGGTACAGCAGTGGCTGCTCGCTCGACAGTCACATGGAGTGGGCGAACTTTTTCACAACCGGCGTTACGAGGGTCATCCTCTCCTGTGGTATATGATTTTATACCCGGTCGCGCATCTATCCGCAAACGTGGAAGCAATCAAACCAATCAATTTCGGCCTATCAATCGTCGCCGCGTATCTCACGCTTCACCACTTCACCAGAGGAGTGGCTGAAAAGATCCTGTTTCTACTAGCGCCGTTGCCGATATTTTATTTCTCCGTAGTGACACGGCCCTACATGCTAGGCTACCTGTTGGTTGTACTACTATGTCTTGCCATGCGGCGGCCAGATCGTGACCTGCGTATCTTTATATTGATCGGGTTTCTTGCCAATATTCATATCTACTTTCTGATCGCGGCAAGCGCTTTTCTTTTCTATTATCTACTGTTGCGCGGCTTGCCGTCAACGACGCTTGAATTACCACGTCGTTTTTGGCTGGGGCTTAGTCTGTGTTTGGCTTCAATCGGGTTATCCATGTGGCAGATTATTCCGCCTTCTGACGAAAGCTCGAGTGTCGGACACAGGGCGTCTCTTGATATCGCGTCCGCTATGTACGGCTTGGCCATGGGGCCGTTCCTCGGATCAAACAAAAGCTTCGGTATGTTCCTGCTTTTGCTTAGCCCGTTCGTCTCGCTGATATACATAACATTGCGTAATGCACCGCTTGTCGGAGTTTTTTTACTGGCAAGTACTTTGGGAATACTCGCTTTCCAAAGCCTGGTGTATGGTGGCGCTGCATGGCATGCGGGTATCGTTTACGTCTGTATTCAAGCATCCGTTTTCATGACGCGCGATTTTAAATCACTCGATACGCAATCTGTTCGGAGGCTCAATTACACGTTTATGGCGATGTTGCTCCTTCACGCGGCCAGTGGGCTTATTCTGCTTCGGGCATTAATGACGACACCTTGCTCGAATGACAAGTACGTGGCTGCTTACCTGAAAAGTTACTGCCCTGTCGGCTGCACCATCATCAGCGACGATGATTTCTGGGGTGTACCGATTTCAGGCTATCTTGGCGGGCAACCGATATACTATGTCAGCCGTGAGGAGTTCGGGACTTTTGACATACTGGATAGCCATAGATTCCTACCGCATGGTATTGAAGAGGTGGCAAGGGCAGCCCATCGTTTCGAGCATCCCATCATGCTGGCAGGACATCGCGCGACAGCCGAGGAGGAAAGCCGCTTCGACTTGAGACTGATAAAAGAGTACTCTGGATCCATGACTCCTAAAGAAGCTTACTATATTTATGTCTTTACTACACATTAGAGCGGTTTCTTGTCGTTGTGAATCGTTGGGGATTCCTTTAGGCGCAATTATC
>CALMVH010000032.1:14768-17465 GCA_937873165.1 uncultured Rhodospirillales bacterium | reverse complement strand
CCCTTGAGCGGCAGGCTGCCGTAAAGGCGAGGATTGGCGATCTTGACGCGCGTTTGGCCGGTCAGGGCGTCGGCGCGCGGCACGACCGGCAGGCTGCCGACGGCGGATATATCGGCGGATGGCGCATCCTCGCGGCCCGAGATCTGGGCGCCGGCCTGGTCGTGGTGTTCCGCCAGTTCCAGCTGGTGCATGCGCTCGGCCCGCGGCACTTCGTATTCGAAGTGGAAGAACACCAGGATGGCGATGGATGCCACAACGGCAAGAATGAGGTTACGCTGGTCGTTCATGAATTTCTTTGAAACTATTAAAAGTCATTAACCGCTATCGCGGGCGCTGGACATATACCGGGATGGCACCGGCATTTCAACCACGTGTCCGGCACCGGCACCGGCACCGGCGTTACGGCCGGCCTTTTCCATCGGGTACGGGATCGTATCCGCCGGGTTCTAGCGGGTGGCAGCGCAACAGACGGCGCGCCGCCAGGATCAGGCCCGCCCCAGGCCCATGGCGCTCGATCGCTTCCAGGGCATAGGCGGAGCAGGACGGATGAAACCGGCAGGCCCGCGGCAGACACGGCGACAGAACAATCCGGTACGTCCTGATGGCGCCAAGAAGACAAGCCTTCAGCACGGGTAAATCAGCGAGAATGGATGCCCAGACGCGCAAGGGCCTGCAGCAAATCCCGGCGCAGGGCATTGAAGGGCCGGTCGATTGTGGCGGCGCGGCCGATCACCACCAGATCAACGCCGCTTGGCCGCGCATCGCGGAACACCTCGTCGGTCAGGGCGCGCAGCCGCCGCTTGGCGCGGTTGCGCATCACGGCGTTGCCAACCTTTTTCGAAACGGTGAACCCAAGAAGGGCAGGGCTACCCGGTTGGTCGTGTGGCCGCAGCTGAACGATCAGACCCGGGGCTACCCATTTCGTCTGCGCGGCGGCGGTTTTCAGGAAGTCGGCGCGTTTCTTCATACGCGCCAGCCTGAGATCGCCGGGCATGGCGAAATCAGGCCGAGAGTTTCTTGCGGCCCTGCGCGCGACGGCGGTTCAGAACGAGACGGCCGTTCTTTGTCGCCATGCGGGCGCGAAATCCGTGGCGGCGCTTGCGCACCAGCTTGCTGGGCTGATAAGTCCGCTTCATGGGACAAATCCTGTGTTAAATAAATCGGAGGGATGCCTATACAGGCGAACGGGCGCACAAGTCAACCGCGCGCTGGGCATCACCCCCTATTGGTTCCAAATACCGGCGCGCCGCCAGCCGCTGGTCTAGAGATGAAAGCCGATCTTGACCGTTTCGGGAACGCGGTACAGGTTGCAGCCGTTGGCGTCGCAAAGCCCTGTCCACTCGGGTGATTTGTCGACCACGATCACGTCGCAGCTACCGGGCATGTGAACCATGCCGAGACCACCATCGTAGTACGAAGCCTGGATATCGCCCGTGGGAGCGTTGCCGGCGCGTGTAACGTATCGCGTGTGGTTCGTCATGGTTTTCCCCGTCTGTTCTGGCCGTTTTCACTCGGGGTTTTTCTCGCCCCGGTCCTTCTTTTATAAAGCAAAAGTCGTTAAGTTAACCTTTCCGAACCTCGAGGAGATGCTCGACGCTCCCTAAAGCTTTAGGGAGCGAGGGACCGGAACTGTGCGACGGGGCGGATGGTGCCGATCGCGATGCGCCCTTCGCGGAACTCTGGGGGACGCTCGTATGCAGCATCCCGCTCCGCCTGGATCCCGTCATGCACGATCCGCAGGTGTCCGTCGTCTATGCGCCATAGCTCGCAGTTGTTCTTCTTGCCAAGCGGCGCGCTGACCCCGACGATGTCCTCCATCAGGATCTGGTTGCTGCCACGATGGCCGATGATCACCAGGGCATGACCCGGCTTGGGCGCGGCGACCAGGCGATCTTCGTAGAAAGCAGACAGCCGCGCGTGAACGGCTGCCCGCGTTTCCACCATCAGCCGGCGGTTGAAAAACCCGGTGTTGCCCAGGGTCGCGGGGCTGTCCCGGGGCGCGAAATCGAGTTCTCCCAGCCGGGCATCCGTGATCCAGTCCGACACGGCGATCGGCGCCCTCTTTTCCGCCAGGTTTCGCACCTGCCGCATGGCAAGGCGGGCGGTATCGACCGCGCGTTTTGCTTCGCTGGTAATCACGGTGACCTGGCTGACATCGTGGCTCGACAGCACGCGATACAGGCTTGTCCCCATGTCGCGCGCCTGTTGTTCGCCTTCCGGCTCCAGAGGCGTTTGCGGATGGTCCGAGCCCCCGTTCTTGTTCTTGCCGGTCAGGCCATGTCTGCCCAGGAAAATCATGGTTCGTTACCCGATCTTGGTTAGGAGGGCTTATGCCAGTTCAGGTTGGCCAGAAGCCCGCTTCAGCGGCAGGATACCCTGCATACTGCATAACCCGTTGTCGCTCTGCCGTGGCGCGGAGATCGGAAGGAGGGTGGCCGAGGCCCTGGGAAACAAAGCCTTGACCCGGTCGTTGTTGAACAACATCGCGCGAACGCCCGGCACGGTCTTGTTCGTCGAGATAATATCGGCTTTTCCCCCTCCCAGCAGTTTTGCCATGTGTGGGAACTCCCATTCCGGCACAACGAAGGCCACGATGCCGCACCCGTTCTTCTTGGCCTGGTCCATGCCATGCGCGATCAGATCGCGGCGTCGTTCCAGGTGATCGTTGGCTGTAGGAGGCACCGGCAGTGCCCTTGC
>CALMVH010000032.1:13049-14758 GCA_937873165.1 uncultured Rhodospirillales bacterium | reverse complement strand
TTCAGGGCGCGCCTCAGGTCGCGTATGCCAGGAGCGGTCTTTCTCAACTCGTCATCTGTCATGTTGCCCTGTAGCATCTCGCGAAAATCATCGCGGGACGGCTGTAGCAGAAGAGATGCAACGCGCATGGCTGATGCCTTCAAAGAACTAAGAAATGGTGTGTTAACAAATTATCAAGCTTCGCGCCATTGCGGAATGCAGGCTTGAACGCTTTGCCACCCATTTAGTCCCATGAACGCGTCCGGTCCAGCGCTCCTTGATTCTACCGTGGCTTTGCCTCTCAGTCGCCGATTTCATCCAAACGGCGAGCGTTGCGCGTGGACGAGGCCGAGCGGCCGGCGATCTGCCGGTGGCTTCGTGACAAGGCCGAGAACAGCCGGTCGAGATCCGGGCCATCTTCCTGCCCATCCAGCCGGCACCCCAACCAGCCGGCGCTGCCAAGGTAAGGCGCTGGAAAAAACTCGGGCTCTACCGACAATTTCTCGTGATCGAAAAACGACGCCTTGAACGCCAGGCAGTTGTAGGGAACGCCCGCCGTGGACTGAAAGGTTTCGATCACCACAAAGGGGCGGTGTCCGACCTTGAAGGCAATATGCTGTGGCGTTTGCTCCTCGACGACGCCCGGCAGCGCCATGCAGAACTGCCGCACAATGTCGCCCTGCGCAGGATTCAGGTTGCTCATGTCTTCCCCGGCATCTGTCATGCACACAGTGGTAGTATAGTTCGGCACTTCATTTTTCCATGTCTGGGCCGAGTCTAACGCCCGAAAACTTTAGAGAGGGTTAAATCTAATTTTAACTTGTAGAACTTTTTTCATTTTGCCACATCGGGAAGTGCTCGTGTTTTTACCGGGTTAGCCTTAAATTGCGCGGATGAGCCTCGGTATTCGCACATTCGACAATCGGTCCCGGTCGGGCGATCCGCTGTTCAAGGCTATCGGCCATCCCGCGATTTCCAGGCGCATCCCCCAGTGGATCGCGGGCATCGTCTCCATGGGGCGGGTGGCGGTTGTCGATCCGTGGGCGCAGTTTTCATCGCTGGCGGCATTGTACGACATTTCGGCGCTGGATATCGAACGCCGGTATGTGCAAAGGATCGAGGATCTTGGCAACGAGTCGCTGGAAGGCCCGAAAATCGCCAGCCTTCTGGAGCTTTCGAGCAGCAAGGCCGACGTAATCCTGCTGGCGACATTCGACAGCGATCACGCCCGCCGCGCCATCCTGCCCATCCTGCCGCGCGACATCCCGGTCGTTTCGTTCGACGAGATCCGGATCGAGGATACCTACCTGACCAACCGGCGGCGCTACCTCGATCCCTTGAACTTCTGCACCAATTTTGCCCTGTTCCGCGCGGGCAAGGGGCGGCATTCGGTTGTGCGCTCGGCGGAGTACTGGACCGGATACGGCGCCAACAAACCCCGGCTGTCGATGATCCTGTTCGATGGCGACGGATCGCGGCTTGCCGCATGGGACGAGGTGCTGACTTCGCGGCAAGGGATTGCCCTGGATGCGCGCGAGGTGCGGCGGCGGTTCGACCTGGCGCCATTCGAAGGCATGCTGTTCATCCACGCGGTCGGCATCGCGGGGCACGACACGATGAAATACGTGCTTGACGATCTTAGCGACGATCTGCGCGATCCTGCCGTGACACACGACTCCAACAGCTGGCCCGCGGAGTATTACTCCGGTTTGCCGGCGCCGGCGCCGGGC
>CALMVH010000032.1:11625-13039 GCA_937873165.1 uncultured Rhodospirillales bacterium | reverse complement strand
GCGAAACCGTGCGGCTCTGGCTGCAGAACAGTCACCCCGGCCCGGTACCCGCCGGGGCGATCCGTGTCGGGAAAATGGGCGATGCCACCACCGTGCCCGTCGAAACCAGCATTCCCGGTTTTGGCAGCGTTGCGATCGATCTGGCAACGATGCTGCCGGGTATTGCCTGGCCAGCCCAGGTGGAGGCTGCAACAGGCAACCACGTTATTCGACCGCGGTATGAGATCCTGCGCGGCGACAATGTAACCTTTGCGCACATGAACGTGGAGCGCACCGACCTGCGTCCGGAGCCTGAAATCCTGCGGGCATCGGGGTATCTGGGCAAGGGGTACCTTCTGCCTGCGCCCATCTTTCCACTGGGCCAATGGCGCAACCTCGCGCTGCCCACCCCTGCGGCTCGCGGCCAGATGCAGCTGCCGCTGGGCATCGTCGTCTACCATGCCGACGGGCAGGAGGTATTGCAGAGGCCCCTTGGCCTTTACGACCGAGCCAGAATGCCGGAAATCGACATCAACGCGCTGCTGGCACAGCACGGCATCACCGACGAGGCCTTTGAAGGGCATTTCGAGCTGATCTACGACTTCGCGCACAATGTCGACGTGGACGGCTGGCTGCACGCGTTGTTCCGCTACCATTACAAGGCCGGCGGGCAGATGGGCGATACCAGTTTCGGAGCCCATGTGTTCAACCTGCCGCTGACTTTTCGCGACGAGCCGCAATCCTACGCCGGCAAGCCCCCTGGCCTGTCCAGCCGGTTGTTCGCCCGCCTGATGCCGGCACCATTGCAGCCATTCGTGCATTTGACGTATCCCTCGTCGGGAACGTGGCGAAGCGCTTCGGATACCACCGTGGTGCTGCACGCCGCGGCCGGCGAGCCGCTTGGCGAGGCGCGCGTGTCGATCCCGCTGAACGGCTCACGCACGTTGTACGCGTCCGCGCTCTTCGAGGCTGCGCTTCTGGACCAGGCGGGCTCGACAGGGTACATGATCTTTGCCGACCGAACCTGCCGCCTGTTCGGCTATCATGGGGTTACGGGGCCGCACGGCGCCTTTGCCCTGGACCACATGTTCGGTTTTTGAACGCGCGCTTCGGCGCTCACGCTTGCACCATCAGCAACGGACTCATGCTCAGACACGCTGCTTTTCTTATGAAGATCGTTCCTGGAAGATTGTCCTGGCTGGCCTGCGTCGCGGCTGTCGGCGTCCTGCTGACCAGTCGGCCGGCCGGGGCCGAACCGGTGACATCCGGGGTCGTGGTCGCCAATACCGGCGGAAAGGACACGCTGCAGTTCAGGCAATGGCAATCGTTCCGCCAGGCGCTGGATGAAAAGACCAGCGGATCGATCCTGCTGGATTACCTGATCTTCGGCGAGCTGGGCGGTACGCGCACCATGGCGGAGGCGCTGATCAGCGGC
>CALMVH010000032.1:9057-11615 GCA_937873165.1 uncultured Rhodospirillales bacterium | reverse complement strand
GTTTTACCTGCAACGGGCTGACCTCGCTTGTGCCCGAACTGGCGGTAACGGCGCTGCCGTTCCTGTTCGGCAGCGAGGACGAAGCCGCGTTCGTGATGGATAAGTACCTGACCTCGGCCTTTTCCAGCCTGCTCGACAAGCAGGGGCTTGTGCTTTTGCAGTGGTCGGACTTCAGCTGGATGGACCTTTATGCGCGCATCCCCGTGCAACTGCCCGCGCAGCTGGAGGGCCAGGACATCCGCACGATCGATAATATCGTGGGCCCCAGCTATATCCGCGCCCTGGCGGGCAATCCCGTGATCCTGTCCGCGTCCGAAAGCGCGACGCGGGGAGAACAGGATAAAATTTTTGGAGCCATCGGAAGCCTGCGCAACTTTGCAACGATCGACCGGCCGGCGTACCGATATTTCACGCGCACGCACCATGCCTACAATTGCGGAATGATCGTTGCCAACAAATCCTGGTTCAACGCGCTCGGCCCGGCGCAGCAATCGGCGATTCGGCAGTCGCTGGTGCCGCCGGCGGATATGCGCCGGCAGTCCGGTGACGAGGAAAAACAGCTGCTGGCCCTGTTGCCAGTTCGCGGCGTCGCGGTTCTGGATCTGACCGCGGAACAGCATAACGCCTGGGCGGCGGCAGGGCTGCCCTTGTACCGGCAAATCCTGGCTACGGCGGGCGGCGGAAGCGTGGAAATCTATGATGCCGTCAGGGCAGGCAAGCAGGATTACCTGCTGGAAGCCCATGCAATGGGTCCGGCTTTGCCGAAGTAGATGGCGAAATAAAGGCCGGTACGCGAAAAAAGTTGAACCGGTGCCGGAAACGGGCTAAATCATTAATCGCAGTTCGGTCGGAGACTTCAATGAAGCATGAAAGAAACCCCAACGACGACAACGCTCTTGTGCGGTTGATCCTTGAGCGTCAAGGTCAGCGCGCCCGTTCGTCATCTGCTATCCGGGACCTTCAGAGTTCCAATCCCAAGGGGCAGCCCGCAGTGAGAAAACCCTCGAATCAACTTTAAATAAAAAAGGCGGCCTGTGCCGCCTTTTTAGTTGGATATCGTTGCCAAATTATTGTTCGTTGTGATCGCGCAACGAATCCTTGGCGCCGCCAATAGCGTTTTGCGCCTTGCCGGCCAAACGATCGGCTTGGCCTTCGGCCTTCAGCTTGGCATCCCCGGTTGCCTGACCGGCGGCCTGCTTGACCGACCCTTGCACTTGCTTGATTGAACCTTGAATACGATCTTGATCCATGGAACCCTCCCGAGGTTATGTTTATTGAACCCTTGGATACTGGGCAAAGTTCCATTCTCGCGCGAAATACTGGATTTTTGCCTTAGGCCGTCCGATATAGAATGTTCATGCGGAAAGTAGGTGTTTCATGGGTTCGATGAGCCTCTTCCATTGGATCATTGTTCTGGTCGTGGTGGTGGTGCTGTTCGGCGCCGGCAAGATTCCGCGCCTGGCCGAGGATCTGGCCAAAGGCATTAAGGCATTCCGCCATGGCATGCGCGACGAGGATCATCCCGACGACAGTCGTCGCGACCTGCCGCCCGCCGACAAGCCTCCCGCGCCCTGACCGCCCGTTGAGTTGATGAAACCGGTTCTGGAAGTCCTGGCGGGCCGCCGGACCGAATACCTGCCCGTGTGGCTGATGCGGCAGGCCGGACGCTACCTGCCCGAATACCGGGCCCTGCGGGCGCAGGCAGGCAGTTTCCTGTCGCTGTGCCTCAACCCCGATCTGGCGGCGGCGGTTACGTTGCAGCCAGTTTGCCGCTTCGGCATGGATGCGGCGATCCTGTTTTCCGATATCCTGATGGTGCCTTACGGCCTTGGGCAGGCGCTGGATTATCGCGAAGGCGAGGGACCGGTGCTTGAGCCCGTGCGAACCGCGAACGATCTCGACCGCCTGTCGCCGCAGGGGGTTCGCGGCAGGCTCGACCCTATTTTCGGCACGGTATCCGCCGTGCGTGCCGCGCAGCCCGAAGGCTGCACCTTGATCGGGTTTGCGGGCGGGGTCTGGACAGTTGCCGCCTACATGATCGAGGGAAAGGGTGGCGGTGAATTCCAGGCGGCCAAAGCCATGGCCTATACCGAGCCTGCGTTGCTAGACCGGCTGATCGCCTTGCTGGAAGACACGACCGTCGATTACCTGTGCTGCCAGATCGAGGCTGGCGCCGAAGCCGTGCAATTGTTTGATAGCTGGGCCGGCATCCTGGAACCGTCGCTGTTTGCCCGCTATGTGATCGCGCCCACCGCGCGGATCGTGAAACGGCTAAAGGCCGCCCATCCTGCGATACCCGTTATCGGGTTTCCGCGCCTGGCCGGGCTGAACATTCCGGCCTACGCGCGCCTCACTGGCGTCGATGCCATGGGCCTTGATACCACCGTGCCGTTGCACGATGCCGCCGGGCTGGGCCTGCCGATCCAGGGCAACCTCGATCCGGCCTTGCTGCTGATCGGCGGCGCGGTTCTGGAGGCTGGCGTGCGCCGGGTCGTGGCGGATGGCGCGGGCCAGCCCCACATCTTCAACCTGGGCCATGGCGTGTCGCAGCATACCGA
>CALMVH010000032.1:0-9047 GCA_937873165.1 uncultured Rhodospirillales bacterium | reverse complement strand
CGACTGCGTGCGCAAGGCCGCCTGATGCCTGATCAGGATCCAGCGATGCCGGATGCAGACCACAGTACGCCCACGGGCCGCATTGCGGTCGTGCTCTTCAATCTCGGCGGTCCCGACAGCCCGGCGGCGGTAAAGCCGTTCCTTGCCAATCTGTTCAAGGACAAACGGATCATCGGACTGCCGAACCCGTTCCGCTATGGGCTGGCGCAGGTGATTGCAACGCGCCGCGCGCCCACCGCGCAGGCAATCTATGCGCATCTGGGCGGACGGTCGCCAATCCTTGAAAACACACGGGCGCAAGGGGCCGCCCTGGAACAGGTGCTGGGCGAGGGGTTCAAGACGTTCATCGCCATGCGTTACTGGCACCCGATGGCGCGGGAGACCGTCAGGCAAGTCGCGGCCTGGAAACCCGACCAGATCGTGCTGCTGCCGCTTTACCCGCAATTCTCGACCACCACCAACGCGTCGTCGTTCGATCAATGGAAGGCCGAACTGGCTCGTACCGGATGCCATGCGCCGAGTGCCACGATCTGCTGCTACCCTGACGAGGCAGGGCTGATCCAGACGATTGCCCGGTTGACCACCGCCGCGTATGACCGCGCCGCGCGCGCCGGGGTGCCGCGCATCCTGTTTTCCGCGCATGGCCTGCCGGAAAAGATCATCGCCAGGGGCGATCCCTATCAGTGGCAGTGCGAGCGCACCACCGCTGCCATCGTCGCCGCCATGGACCGCCCAGGCCTCGATTGGCTGAACACCTATCAAAGCCGCGTTGGCCCGCTGCAATGGATCAAGCCGCCGACCGACAAGGAAATCGAACGTGCAGGGCACGAGGGCAGGCCTCTCGTGGTGGTGCCCATCGCCTTTGTGTCCGAACATTCGGAAACGCTGGTGGAACTCGACATCGAGTACGGGCACCTCGCCCGTGAGGCGGGCGTTCCGGCGTATGAGCGGGTCGCCACGGCAGGCATCGAGTCCGAGTTCGTGAACGGACTGGCCCGGCTGGTGCGGCAGGCGCTGCGCAACCCCAGACCCTGCCAGTCGCTGACCGGCGACCGCATCTGCCCTGCCCTGTATTCCGGCTGCCCCATGCCGGTGAAAGGCGTTTCATGACATTGCTCTGGCTTGAGGCCTTTCACGTGATCGCGGTGATCGCGTGGATGTCGGGCATGCTATATTTGCCCCGTCTATTCGTCTACCACACCCAGACCGTGCCCGGATCGCCTGAATCCGAGCGGTTCAAGATCATGGAGCGGCGCCTGCTGCGCGCCATCATGAACCCCGCCATGATCGCGACCTTCGCGCTGGGCATCGCCATGGTCGTGGTCTATCCCGACTTCCTGCACCAGGGCTGGCTGCACGCCAAGCTGACGCTGGTGCTGGTCATGGCGGCCTTGCATGGCTTTCTCGCCAGGTGCCGCAAGGATTTCGCCGCCGACCGTAATCGGCGTTCAGCCAAATTCTACCGCGTCCTGAACGAAGGCCCGACCGTGTTGCTGATCTTCATCGTGATCCTCGCGGTGGTAAAGCCCTTCTAACCCGTGATGCCATCGCCTTTTACCGTCACCCCCGCCGCCAAGCCGATCCGCATGACATATCTGGGCGAAGCGGTCGACCTCAGCCCTGATGCGCGGGCGCG
Source organism: uncultured Rhodospirillales bacterium (assembly GCA_937873165.1). Classification (GTDB taxonomy): domain Bacteria; phylum Pseudomonadota; class Alphaproteobacteria; order CALMVH01; family CALMVH01; genus CALMVH01. The sequence continues at coordinate 7,411 of CALMVH010000032.1, read as the reverse complement.
TGTCGAGGCGCACTGGGCCAAGGCCGCTGCCGCCAATCCACACCTGACGCGCGGCGATGTGTTTGCCGTGACCTCCTGCGTGGAAACGGCACAGGCTTTCGAGATCACGGCGATGCTTAGCGACTTTGCGCATTACCTGTACTACCGCCGCGAGCCACAGCAATCGGACGATCCACCGTGCCGCGTCGCGTTCAGTCCCGTGCTGGCGGAAACAGCCGACGGGTTCCTGATCCTGGGAGAAATGGCCGCCCATACGGTTTCAGCGGGGAAACTGCAATGTCCGGGCGGTGGACTGACGCGCGACAACCTGGCGGGGGATCGGATCGATATCGCGGGAAATGCAGCAAAGGAATTACTGGAGGAGACCGGACTTCGGCACGACAATCCAGCGCACGTTGCCGCGTGCCGCTTTGCGTACCTGATTACAGGTGGCTCTCATAAGTCGATTGCCGCCGTCTACCATGCGGCGCTGTCGGTCACAGCGCAGGAGGCACAGGCGATCTTCACGCGCCACAATGCTTCCCTGGATCAATCCGGCGAACCGCCCGAGTTCGTGCGGCTCGTCATGGTGCCGAATACGCCCGGCGGCATTGAGGAGTTCCTCGCTCGTGCCCTGCTACCCATGAATGAATACGTGCCGCCGCTGCTGCGCGCGCATGCAGCGTATGTCAGCCGCTGATCACCCGGGCCAGGCCCGCATCGCGAATGGTACCAGCGCGCGCAGGTCGTCTCCGCTGGCGCCACCCGCCGCCTGGACGGCCAGGCCGCTGAGGATCGTCGAGTAGTACTTCGCCAGAGTAGCCACGTCCGTGCTGTCGGGCAGTTCGCCTTCCGCCTGGGCGCGTTCCAGCCTGTCGCGCAGGGCTGTCTCGCCAGCGGCGCGGCGTCTTGACAGCTCCGCGCGCATCTTTTCGGCCGTGTCTCCGCCCGACAGCGCGCCCTGCACCATCAGGCAGCCCTTCGGCCCGTCGCACGTGGTCTGCTTGTCGATCACGCTGGTCAGCAAAGCTTCGACGGCATCGCGCGCCAGCGGCTTGTCAAGCGCCTGGACCATGCAGCCCATGCGCTCGCCGTAACGCGCCAGCACCTTCAGGAACAGCTGTTCCTTGTTGCCAAAGGCTGCATACAGGCTGGGGCGGTTGATGCCCATCGCTTCCGTCAGGTCCGGCAGCGAGGTTCCGCCATATCCCTTTTGCCAGAACACGGTCAGCGCCTTGTCCAGCGCCTGGTCCGCATCGAACGCACGGGGTCGTCCGCCTGCCATGATGGCCTCCAGAAATAACTTACCAATCAGTACATAATCCCATTGACAATGAATTACGAGGGTTTAGATGTGTACCGACCGATACATAACGTTGTGTATCCAGCGCGGAGACAAAGATGGAAAAGTTTGCAGGCAAAGTCGTGGTCGTGACAGGCGGCAGCACAGGGATCGGACTGGCTTCGGCGCAGCGCTTTGTGCAGGAAGGGGCCTATGTCTTCATCACCGGCCGGCGGCAGGCAGAGCTGGATGCGGCGGCAAAGACGATCGGTCGCAACGTGACGGGCGTGCAGGGCGACGTCGCGAACCCCGCCGATCTCGACCGGCTGTACGAAACCGTGAAACGCGAAAAGGATTCGTTCGACGTGCTGTTTGCCAACGCCGGAATCTTTGAATTCCTGCCGCTTGACCAGGTGACCGACGATCATTTCGACAGGCAGTTCGCTGTGAACGTAAAGGGCCTGCTGCACACGGTGCAAAAAGCGCTGCCGTTGCTGAAGGATGGTTCCTCCATCGTGCTGAATGCCTCCATCGTCGCGACGATGGGGATCGAGGGCACCAGCGTGTACAGCGCCACGAAAGCCGCCGTGCGGTCGTTCGCGCGCACCTGGAGCATGGACCTGAGATCACGCGGCATCCGCGTCAACGCCGTGAGCCCGGGACCCGTACCGACCGAAGGGTTTCATGGCATGTTCGGAGGCGACCAGGCACAGGCCGACGCCATGATCGGCGGAATGCTGCCCCGCATTCCAATGGGCCGCGTGGGAACCCCTGACGAAGTCGCGAAGGCCGTTTCGTTCCTGGCCTCCGACGACAGCAGCTGGATCACCGGCATGGACCTGACGGTCGATGGCGGCATGTCGCACATTTGACTTGAACAGGGTCCGGCGCGATCGGCGCGCCGGACCCTCCGGGAGATTGTACCATGAACCACGTGTCTTCGCTGTTGTCCGATCCTGCCGTGCAGGCGGTCCTGATCCATGTTCGCCGGTGGCTGGCAGGCGAGCTGCGCGGCAATCTCGGGATCGATTCCGACAGCCTCCTGTGGATGACCGCCATGACCGTCACCACCGCCGCGGGGCTGAAAACCTGGCTTCAGCATAATCTGCGTACTCTGGACGAAACCGCCTGACGCGGGATTGACATGCGGTATGGAACTGTCTAACGCTGTGATCACGGCCACTGCCGCCTGCGTGTACTAGCAGGATCGCGTCGGTTCCTGGCCGATCGGCTGCGGCAGCCTTCTGTATCCCAGCCTATCCATCCCACATCGCATATACACGGTCAGATGAATCTCTCCGAACTGAAATCGAAATCGCCCTCCGAGCTGATGGCGTTTGCCGAAGAACTGCAGATCGAAAACGCCGCGACATTGCGCAAGCAGGACATGATGTTCGCGGTGCTGAAGCATCTAGCCGACAACGACGTGCCGATCTACGGCTCGGGCGTACTGGAAATCCTGTCGGACGGCTTCGGCTACCTGCGCAGCCCGGAAGAAAACTACCTGCCGGGGCCGGACGACATCTATATCAGCCCGCACCAGGTGCGGCGCTTCGGCCTGCGCACCGGCGACACGGTCGATGGCGAGATTCGCGCGCCAAAGGACGGCGAACGCTATTTCGCGCTGCAGCGGCTGAGCCAGATCAATTTCGACGATCCGGAAAAAGTGCGCCACCGCATCAACTTCGACAACCTAACGCCGCTGTATCCCGAAAAGAAGCTGATCCTCGAGCACTCCGATCCCACCAAGAAGGACCAGACGCTGCGCGTGATCGACCTGGTCGCGCCGATGGGCAAGGGGCAGCGCGCGCTGATCACGGCACCGCCGAAAACCGGCAAGACCGTGATGCTGCAGAACATCGCCGGCGCCATCGCCGCGAACCATCCGGAAGTTTACCTGATCGTGCTGCTGATCGACGAGCGGCCCGAGGAAGTGACCGACATGGCGCGGTCGGTGCGGGGCGAGGTCGTATCCTCGACCTTCGACGAACCGGCGATCCGGCACGTGCAGGTGGCCGAGATGGTCATCGAGAAGGCCAAGCGCCTGGTCGAGCACAAGCGCGACGTCGTGATCCTGCTGGACAGCGTCACGCGCCTCGCGCGCGCCTACAACACGGTCGTGCCGTCGTCGGGCAAGGTGCTGACCGGCGGCGTGGACGCCAACGCCCTGCAGCGCCCCAAGCGCTTCTTCGGCGCGGCGCGCAACATCGAGCAAGGCGGCAGCCTGACCATCATCGCGACCGCCCTGATCGACACGGGCAGCCGCATGGACGAGGTGATCTTCGAGGAGTTCAAGGGCACCGGCAACTCGGAAATCGTGCTGGACCGCAAGATCGCCGACAAGCGCACCTTCCCCGCCATCGACATCGCGAAATCCGGCACCCGCAAGGAAGAACTGCTGGTCGACCGCGGCACCCTGTCGAAGATGTGGGTCCTGCGCCGCATCCTGAACCCGATGGGCACCGCCGACGCGGTCGATTTCCTGATCGACAAAATGAAGCACACCAAGAACAACGCCGACTTCTTCCAGAGCATGAACCAGTAGGGCTGTTGAGCCTATCGATCCCAGTCCGACAAGGCGTCGGGTACCGGATAGGTGCCGCTTGTGGGATCGAAGTTGAGGCGGAGGGTGCGGTCAACACGTTTTGCGTCTAGCGTACCATGCATATGGATGGTGATCGGCCATACGGCCGAGCGTCTAAGTTGTTTGATCGACATGTCAAACTTCATAGTATCGCATCCAAGTTTGTTGTCGTCGCACTCAAGAGTGTCTGTTAAATCCCATAGGCGGTACTGGTCCAGGACTTTCAGAATTTTGTTGTTCCATGGGAGATACAAGGTCTGTACCGCGACCGCGGTACCTTGAAAAGAGCCTTCCGGTCCCTCCTCTACAAACCCGTAAAGAGCGGGACCGAACTGCCGTATGAAGATTTGTCCAGGATCGGCGTTAGACCCGTTTCCCGATCCAGTCAAAGAAGAGTCGATCTCCAGCGTTCCATCTGCTTTCGGGCGCAGCAGGTAAAACTCAGCGAGACCCCCGGCACCGTGGGCTAAACTGCCGCTCCCGCAGATTGCGACCAGCCGCTCGGGCGGGTTCATTTTTGGAAAAGTTCTGGTAGCGCAGACGCGCATCGTGGCTGAAACAAGCTGTTTGGGGAAGGGATCGAACAAATCTGCCGTCCACGTATCAGTCCTGTTGTCATAGGGTCCGTAACGAGGCGCCATGACCGCCTTCAGGGCGGCATCGGCCTTAATGACGGGACATTGGGCGCTGTTCCTGGCTGCCGCCAGCTTCGAGACCGGCACGAGCGCAAGCAGCAGCGCGATGATCCTGCCTGTTCGAAGCATCCCCGCTTGTACCAGGTGCAACGCCTGACGATCAACCATTTGCAGTCGTATCGGGATGAAGCTGGTTCCCAGTTATCTTGCCAGATTTGACAGGGACGCGACAAGGTCGAGAATGTCCACACCGACATTTTTCAAGCAGGCAGGCCTCAATCCGGAAAGGAGTCTCCAGCAGATTACTCATGCCGATGTTCCAGGTACGGAATACCGAAGCGCGTCAGTCGGTTACCCAACAGTACAGTGCTGAACGTGCCGATATTTGTACCGGTTTGCAAGACGTGTTCAGGCTATTGAACTAACATAATAATCTGGCTGTGGCCGATGGGTTTCTGCCGATCTTCTGTCGGTGCGGCGGCTGGAGTAGGCCAAGTCTGCAGCAAGTAATCACAGACATAAAAAAGGAAGCCGGAGTGTTACCCCGGCTTCCTTTTGCCCTGAACGACCATGCGTCGGTCCGTCAGGCCGCACTTTCGTTCAGGCTGGTGATGTCCAGCTTCAGGCCTGGCCCCATGGTGGAGCTGAGGCTGATCTTCTGGATGTAGTTGCCCTTGGCGCCCGAGGGCTTGGCCTTGGTAATGGCATCCACGAAGGCGCGAATGTTGCCGGCCAGCTGTTCCTCGCTGAAGCTTGCCTTGCCGACGCCCGCGTGCACGATCCCGGCCTTCTCGGCGCGGAACTCGATCGATCCGCCCTTGGCGGCCTTGATCGCCTCGGTCACGTTCGGGGTCACGGTGCCCAGCTTCGGGTTCGGCATCAGGCCGCGCGGGCCCAGCACCTTGCCCAGCCGGCCCACCACCATCATCATGTCGGGGGTTGCGATCACGCGGTCGAAGTCCATCTGGCCGGCCTGGATCTGGTCGGCAAGGTCTTCGGCACCCACCAGCTCGGCTCCGGCCGCGCGGGCTTCTTCCGCCTTGTCGCCCTTGGCGAACACGGCCACGCGCACGTCCTTGCCGGTGCCGTGCGGCAGCATCACGACGCCGCGCAGGTTCTGATCATTCTGGCGCGGGTCGAGGCCGGTGCCGATCGAGATCTCGACGGTCTCGTCGAACTTCGACTTGGCGTTGCCCTTCACCAGCTTGACCGCGTCGGCCAGGGCGTAGGACTTGTTCCGATCAATGGTCTTGGTCGCGGCCGTCAGGCGTTTTCCGATGTGTGCCATGGTTCTTAGCCCTCCACGATCTGCAGGCCGATCGAACGCGCGGACCCTTCCAGGATCTTTTCGGCGGCTTCGATGGTGTTGGCGTTCATGTCCTGGATTTTCTTGGTCGCGATCTCGCGGATTTGGCTGCGCTTGATCGATCCGGCCGACTTGGTGCCCGTGGTCTGGCTGCCCTTGTCGATGCCGGCTGCCTTGATCAGGAAATAACTGTTCGGCGGGCTTTTCATCTCGAAGCTGAAGGTGCGGTCGCCGTACACGGTGATGACCACCGGTATCGGCATGCCGGTTTCCATTTCCTGCGTGCGGGCGTTGAAGCCCTTGCAGAATTCCATGATGTTCAGGCCGCGCTGGCCCAGCGCGGGTCCGATTGGCGGCGAGGGGTTGGCCTTGCCCGCAGGAACCTGCAGCTTGATGTAGCCCGTGATCTTTTTTGCCATTTCAGCCTCCTGTTTGGAAAAGCCGTGGTGCGGTCATGGCGAACCTTCCACAGCGACATCTGCCCGGCGTATCTGCCGGGACTGGATTCCCGCTTTCGCGGAAATAGCTTGTTAGACTTTTTCGACCTGCGCGTATTCGAGTTCGACCGGCGTCGAGCGTCCGAAGATCGACACGGCCACCTTGAGGCGCGAGCGTTCCTCGTCCACTTCCTCGACCGTGCCGTTGAACGAGGTGAACGGGCCGTCGGCCACGCGCACGTTCTCGCCGATCTCGTAGCGGATGGAGGGGCGGCGCGGCTTGTCGGCGCCTTCCTTCATCTGGCTGATCAGGCGTTCCGCTTCCGCGTCGCTCATGGGCACGGGGCGTGCGCCCGATCCTAGGAAACCGGTGACCTTGGGCACGTTGCGCACCAGGTGCCAGCTTTCGTCCGACAAGTCCATCTTGACCAGAACGTAGCCCGGGAAGAACTTGCGTTCGGTATTGATCTTCTGGCCGCGGCGGATTTCGGTCACGCCCTCGACCGGCACCAGGATCTCCTCGAACTGGCCGCCGATCCCGGCCTTGTCGGCCTTTTCCTGGATCGTCTGCATGACCTTCTTTTCAAAGCCCGAATGCACATGCACCACATACCATCTCGCAGGCATCGATCAGCCTCCCAATCCCAAAATCTGCTTTACCGCCCAGCCGATGGCGACATCGACCGTGAACAGGAACAGCGATGCAAACACGACCAGCGCGAACACCGTGATGGTGGTGCGGATCGTTTCCTGTCGCGTGGGCCAGATGACCTTGCCCGCTTCCTGCCGTACCTGGCGCATGAACTGCGCTGGGTTGGTTTTCGCCATATCGCCCATCTCGTTACACTGCTTGCGGGTCACGGCGCCGGCTGCTGGCAGGGGCGGAGGGTCTCGAACCCCCAGCCTTCGGTTTTGGAGACCGACGCTCTACCAATTGAGCTACGCCCCTAAGCCCCGCACAGGACACGCAGTTTACGCCGTTAACGCAAGCTTGTTCGCGCGATCCCGGTTGCGGAAACGCGCGTGAAGGCAGGGTTGTATCCAGTTTTACGCAGCCGCGCAACTGCGAAGTCGAAGCCATGCGTAATCACGGCGGGAAGCAGCGTGCGCCAAGGCGGCATGGGCGTATGCCGCTTTTCAGATACCTGGCTTATAGGGTGGCGCGAATGGCAGCCTGCCCAGCATCAA
>CALMVH010000031.1:13668-17293 GCA_937873165.1 uncultured Rhodospirillales bacterium | reverse complement strand
CTCCAGCAGCCGCAAGCCGGACGCGCCGTCGTTTGCCTCGATCGCGCTGTAGCCCAGGTCCTGCAAGGCCTCGACGACCAGCATCCGCACGATTGGCTCGTCGTCCACGACCAGCACCGTTTCGCCCGCCTCGGCACGGTCGAGAGCAGGCTGATCTCCCTCCATTGCCTGCGATGCGCTTAGATCCTCATGCACGGGAAGGTGGATGCGCATGGTCGTACCCACGCCGAGCTCGCTATGAATCCGGACCTGTCCTCCCGACTGCTTGGCAAATCCGTAGATCATGGAAAGCCCCAGCCCCGTTCCCTCGCCCAGCGGCTTTGTCGTAAAGAATGGATCGAACGCGCGTGCCGTGACTTCCGGTGACATGCCGGTGCCTGTATCGGTGACAGCCAGGGTCATGTAGCGGCCTGGAGACATGTCCCGCTGCAGGGCGAACATTTCCTCGATCTCTGAGTCAGAGGTCGCAATGGTCAGCGTGCCACCGCCCGGCATGGCATCACGGGCATTGATCACGAGGTTCAGCAATGCGTTTTCAAGCTGGTTGGGATCGCACAGGATCATGCCGATGGAGTCGGGCAGGATCATTTCCAAAGTGATGGTGGGACCGAGGGTTCGCCTCAGAAGGTCTTCCATGTCCATGATCAAGCGGTTGACGGCGACGGGCTTGGGATCGAGCGTCTGCCGACGAGAGAAAGCAAGCAGCCGATGGGTCAAGGACGCGGCACGGCCGGCGGAACTCATCGCGGCCTCCACATAGCGTCCAAGCTCGCCTGTCCTGCCTTGCGCGATCCGCGCTTCAATCAATTGCAGGCTGCCCATGATACCGGTCAGCAGGTTATTGAAGTCGTGGGCCAGCCCCCCGGTCAGCTGGCCCACGGCTTCCATTTTCTGGCTTTGCCGTAGGGCATCCTCGACTGCCTCCCGCTGCGCGATTTCCAGCTTCAGGCGAACGTTGGTTTGCTCCAGCTCGCTCAAATGAAGCTTTTGCTGCGTGAGGTCGGCCACGACGCCGCAAATCAGGGCGTCGCCTTCCTCGCGGGGCAGTGGGCTAAGGGAGATGTAGACCGGCAGCTCGGCGCCCGAGGACTGCCTGATCAGGAACTCGCCGCGCGACCAGCCATTGTCCGCGGCGGCAAGCAGTGTCTGGAACATCGAGATTTCCGGCGCAGCCAAAAATGGCTGCAGCTTTTTCCCGATCACCTGTTCCTGCGGCAAGCCCAGCATGTCGGCAAGGCGGCGGTTGCAATAGAAGATAGTCCCATCGGGGCTGAGGGTCACGGCGCCCTCGTGGATCTGCTCGATCAGCAGCCGATATGGGCGGTCGGCGTTTTCCAGGGTGTAGACGCGTTGCTCCGCCATTTGTCCGCTGACAACAACCGCATCGATCTCTCCGCGCCGGATGGCGTCGAGAGTGTCCAGGCTATCCTGCAGCTGCGCTTCCAGCTCGACAACGCGCTGGCGAAGCAGGTCTTCCGATGGTCCGTGTCCAGGAGTCACCACAGCCCGTTCACTCCTCGCTGCCCGCAAGGCCCGAGGGCACGGGCAGATCGAGCGCGCGGAGAAGTCGCCTCACGTCCGACAGGTCGCCTATCACATACCGTACCGGAAGTGGCAGCAGCTTTACGAGAGTCGGCGCGGCTACCACTTGGTTTTGTTCCGCCAAGTCTGGCTGCTGGTAGATGTCCACGATCTCGACCTCGGTGCGGCCGGCAAGATGATCGGCGACGAACACTTGCAGGTTCCTGATCGTGCGCAGCGACCGCGGCGTGCTACCGGCCACGAACAGCCGCAGCCGGTAGCGGGGCAGTTCGGCAGGCGCCTGCCCCCCCTCGCTCAAGATCCACCGGCTTTCGGCCGGATATCCAGGCCAACGAGTACCTTTTCGGTGTTCGAAAGATCGCCGATGATCCGTTTCAAGGGCGCGGGCAACCGGCGCACCAGGGTTGGTATGGCCAGTATCTGATCGCCCGCGGCCAGCTTCGGGTTCTGGATCAGATCGATTACCTCGATATCGTAGCGCCCGGCCAGGTGATCCTCGCACACACGTTTCAGGTTCGCCATCGCGGCGAGCGACTTCGTGGTCTGCCCCGCGACGTAGAGCCTCAGGTGATAATACCCCGACTCGGCACCGTCTTCGCTTGGGCTTGTTTCATCATGATCCATGTCGTTCACTCCGCCGCGCTCCGCCGAACCGCCAACTCACTGCGATCGCTTTCCATCGCGGCTGTACGCTCGTCGTCCTCGGCGCGCAGCAAGCCCGACTCTTCTTCCTCGGCCTCGAGGCTGGCCTGCAGCTCCTCGATTTGCCGTTGCACGACTGCGCGGTGCCGAGCAAGCTTGCGCTGCCGCCGCGCCGATTCCTGATTTCGGCTGGTGGCCAGTGCTTCCTCCCGCGCGACCTGGCTCAAGCGCGCCGTGCCGGTGAGCACGCCTTCCGGACCGATATACGGCTCGATCAACTGGATACCCGTGCGGGTCATGACATACTCCCGCACCTGGTTCGAATGGCTCATGCCGCGCGCCTTGATTACATACAGCGCCCGGTTGATCTCGCCGTTGGCTTCGATATCCAGCAGCTTGATCCAGCTATCCATCAACGATGAAAGCCCCTGGTCGGACACTTCCACCAGGCCCCCATCATTTCGCAAGCTGGTAAACACACCCGTTATGTTGTTGCTTTTCAATAAGTCCACCATCCGCAACAACGTGGCGTTCACCTCTGTCGTCGGTCCACGCAGCGCCGAGATAGGATCGACGATCACCACGTCAGGCTTGTAGCGCGCGATATCCCGATGCATGCGCGCCAGGTGCATTTCCAGGCCGTACAGGCTCGGCCGGGCGGCTTCGAAGCTGAGGCGGCCGCTTTGCAGGTGCTGTTCTAGGTCCAGACCAACCGAGCGGGCATTGCGGCAGATCTGTTCCCGGCTTTCCTCGAACACGAAGAACAGGCAGCGTTCGCCGCGCCGGCACGCGGCATCGGCGAAGAAGGTGCTGATCGTGGTCTTGCCCGTTCCCGCCACGCCCGACACAAGAACGCTGGAGCCGCGGTAAACCCCGCCAGCCCCCAGCATGGCGTCGATACCGGGTATGCCGGTCGACACTACCTCGTTCGAAATACCATGGCTGAGGCCCGCCCCAGTCACGGGCAGAACGCTGATGCCGCCATCGTCGATCAGAAAGGGATATTCGTTGGTTCCATGGGCTGATCCCCGGTATTTGACCACGCGCAGGCGGCGCGTTGTGATCTGGTCCATAACGCGGTTGTCCAGCAGCACCACGCAATCGGAAACGTACTCTTCCAGTCCCTGGCGGGTGAATTGGCCTTCGCCCCGTTCCCCGGTGATCACGGCGGTAAGGCCCCTGTCCTTGATCCAGCCAAACAAGCGCCTTAGCTCGGATCGCAGGATCGCGGTATTCTCCAGGCCGGAAAACAAGGTTTCGATCGTATCCAGCACCACGCGCTTTGCGCCGATCGTATCAACCGCGTAGCCAAGGCGTACGAACAGGCCCTCCAGATCGTACTCGCCGGTTTCCTCGATCTCGCTGCGCTCGACCCGCACATGGTCGATGGCCAGTTTGCCGCCGGCTACGAGTTGATCGAGGTTGTAGCCCAGCGACGCGA
>CALMVH010000031.1:0-13658 GCA_937873165.1 uncultured Rhodospirillales bacterium | reverse complement strand
TGGCTGCAAGATCCTCGGCGCGTTCCTCGAAGCTCATGAACACGCCGGGCTCGTTGAACAGCACCGCGCCATTCACAAGGAACGTCGCCGCGAAAAGGGTTTTGCCGCTGCCGGCCGCGCCGCAGATCAGGCTGGGGCGTCCAGCCGGAAGTCCGCCCAGCGTCACATCGTCGAAGCCCGAAATGCCGGTGGGCGCCTTGGGCAGCATGGGCCGGTCCGCCATGGGGGAAAAGGTCGTCGAATTCATAACCGCGAGTCCTTGCAGGGGTTAGCTATTGGTAGTGCAGTTCGTGCCATTTTAGAAGCCTGCGTGCATTCGGCCCTCGAACCACGCAAATCGTCAGTGGCCTAGTATCCTGTCTTCGCGTCTGCGACGATCGGGCAGCGGTTCATCGCGCGCCCACTCCCGCCACAGCAGGATCAAGGCCGCCATGATGGCAGGTCCGACAAACAAGCCGATCAGGCCCCACACGTCGACGCCGCCCAGGATCCCCAGCAGTACCCAGATAAACGGCAGCTTTGTCGCCCCGCCGATCAGCACCGGCCGGACGAAATGATCGGCGGTCAGCGTTGCCGCCATGCCGATGCAGAACACCACGATCCCCCAGGCAACCGCGCCCTGCGCGATCAGCAGAATCGCGCACAAGGCGAACACAAGCGGTGCCATGAAGGGAACCATGGCGGCGATAGCCGTCAGCGCACCGAAGATCGTCGGGTGCGGTACGCCGGCGATCGCGTAAACCACTCCCATCAGCACGCCTTCGCCAAGCCCCACCAGCACCAGCCCGTCAACGGTTCCATGGATCGAGGCTATGATCTGGCGGCCCACGCGCTCCCCGCTCGGCCCAAACGCGCGCACCCCCACGCGGCGCATCTGATTGGTCAGGTTTTCACCTTCGCGGAACAGGAAGAACAGCGTCAGCAGCGTAAAGGCGAACAAGGTCAGCTTGCGGGCGAGAAGCGTGCCGAGCTGACGGCTATAGTCGACTACATGGCCTCTTGTGGTACGCTGCACCATGTCCCTTGCCGCGCCGGGATCCGCCAGGTTCTGGGCCCACCAGCCATCGACCTGCGCCTGCATGGCCGGCACATGCCGCAACATCTCGGGTTCGGGGATGCCGGTTTCCTGAGCGTGGTGGATCCATTCGGCGACGGAGTGGCTTTCATCGGCCAGCTTCTTGCCCACAAGACCCAGCGGAACCAGGAACATCAGGCCAACCGTGAGGGTGAACAGCGCGGGTAGAAATATATTGTGCCGTCCGACCCCGATCCGCGCCTGCACGGCTTGATAAAGAGGCCATAACGCGATGGCCGATACCGTGGCCCAGATCAAAGCTGACAGAAAAGCCCACAAAGTATAGAGGCCCAGCAACAACAGGCTGATCGTCATCGCGGCAATTGCCATCTGCTGTGTTCGCGATGCCCGGTACGGGCTGTTCGATTCGTCGTCAGGAAGCATCCAAATCCTCGTGATCGAAGTCGGGCCATGCGCTTGGTAATCCCAAACCGCCACCATTATGATGGTTTTGCAGAGAAATCCCGAAAACGCCATACCGCTGCCGCTTGGCAAGCGCTGCGTCATCAGGCCGCGGAAAGAATGGCTTGTTTGCTTAGATGCCGGATTGGACAACGCGATGGCCCATGCTATGTGAACGACCATCAGCCTGGGGTGTAATGAATCTCGGTTTCTAGCACTCCGTGGCAGACGAGTTGTCTGCCGTGTGGATCCTGAAACCGCATCAAGATCCCGTGGCGCATGCATCAGCAGAGTTCGGATATGACTATATCTTATCGTTGCGCAAAACCTAAGGCTTGCACCCCGGCTCGGCTTCAGGACCGCGCTTCGGCCGGGAGGGGCCGCAAGGCGGCAGCGGCCGCGGCAGCGGCGATCCTGTCGGTCCGCAACTGCCAGGCGGGCATCCTGGACCCCGCCGGACCTGTAGCCGCCGCCAACAAGACCATCCTGCTTGACTCGCTGGCGATCATGCTTTGCGTGATCATCCCCGTAATCGTGATGACGATCTGGTTTGCCTGGTGGTTCCGGGCCGGGAACACCAAGGCGAAGCACCTTCCAGACTGGGAATACTCCGGCCGGATCGAGCTTGTGGTCTGGTCCATCCCTGCAATGATCGTGCTGTTTCTCGGCGGGTTGGGCTGGGTCGGCAGCCATGAAAACGACCCCTACAAGCCCCTCGCGTCCAACGAAAAGCCGTTAAAGGTCGAGGTGGTGTCCCTGGACTGGAAATGGCTGTTCATCTATCCCGACCAGGGCGTCGCCAGCGTTAACCAGCTGACGATCCCCGTAGGCGTTCCGGTTCAGTTCGACCTTACGTCGTCCAGTGTGTTCAACACGTTCTTCGTTCCGAGGCTTGGCAGCCAGATTTACACCATGGCCGGCATGGTCACCCGGTTGAACCTGGAAGCCAGTGAAGCAGGCACGTTCCCCGGCCAGTCAACCCACTACAGCGGCGATGGTTTCTCCGACATGCACTTCGACACGATCGCTCTGCCCCGCGCGCAGTTCGATACCTGGGTTTCTGACACGAAATCGTCGAAACCGCAGCTGACCGAGGCGGTCTACGAAGGCATGTTGAGGCCGAGCCAGGCCGTGCCTGTAACCCTGTACGGCGGTGTGCAAACCGACCTGTTCAGGAAAGCCGTCGAAATGAGCGCGCCAGGAACGATGACCGGAGCTATGGGCGAGCAGCCTGACCAGCCGGTCAGTTCCCCATCAAAACCGCTTTCGAAAGATTGATATGTTAGGAAAACTGACCTGGGACGCGATCCCCTTTAACGATCCGATTCCGTTCTTTACCGGCATCGGTATTATTGTCGGGATGATTTCAATCCTCAGCCTGGTTACCATCAAGCGCTGGTGGCCATACCTGTGGAACGAGTGGATAACCACCGTCGATCACAAGAAGCTGGGTGTGATGTATGTGCTGCTGTCGCTTGTCATGCTTTTGCGTGGCTTCGTCGACGCTCTCATGATGCGCTCCCAGCAAGCCATTGCGGCCGGCGGCGCGCAGGGCTTCTTGCCGCCCGAGCACTATGACCAAGTGTTTTCGGCCCATGGCACGATCATGATTTTCTTTGTCGCCATGACCTTCATGATTGGGCTCATCAACTTCATTGTACCCCTTCAGCTTGGCGAGCGCGACGTTGCCTTTCCGGTTTTAAACTCGACCAGTTTCTGGCTGACCGCTTCGGCGGTGCTCCTGATCAACATGTCGCTATTCATCGGCGTATTTTCACGTGCGACATGGCTGGCCTACCCGCCCTTGTCCGAGCTGCAATATTCGCCCGATACCGGTGTCGACTATTATCTCTGGGCCTTGCAGATTTCGGGCGTCGGGACTCTTCTCACGGGTATCAATTTCCTCGCGACCATCCTCAAGATGCGGGCGCCCGGAATGAATTACTTCCGCATGCCGATATTCTGCTGGACCGCGCTTGCCTCCAGCCTGCTGATCGTGGCCGCATTTCCGATTTCGACCGCGACCTGGGGCATGCTGTTGCTGGATCGTTACGCAGGCATGCACTTCTTCACCAACGACATGGGCGGCAACCCCATGATGTACATGAACCTGATCTGGGCCTGGGGTCATCCGGAGGTCTACATCCTGGTCTTGCCGGCGTTCGGGGTGTTTTCCGAGGTGATCGCGACGTTCTCGGGCAAGCCCCTCTTCGGTTATCGTTCGATGGTCGTGGCAACCCTGGCCATCTGCATCCTGTCGTTCATTGTCTGGCTGCATCACTTCTTCACCATGGGTGCGGGCGCTGATGTCAACGGCTTCTTCGGCATTATGACCATGATCATCGCCGTTCCCACGGGTGTGAAGGTCTTCAACTGGCTTTTCACCATGTACGGGGGCCAGGTACGCATGACCGTTCCCATGCTGTGGTCGATCGGCTTCATCATCACGTTCGTGATCGGCGGCATGACGGGCGTGCTGCTGGCGGTGCCACCGGCTGACTTCATGCTGCACAACAGCCTGTTCCTGGTTGCGCACTTCCACAACGTTATCATCGGCGGCGTGTTGTTCGGCGCCTTTGCGGGATACAATTACTGGTTCCCGAAGGCGTTCGGCTTCACGCTGGACGAGCGGCTGGGCAAGGCGTCGTTCTGGTGCTGGCTGATCGGCTTCTATCTCGCCTTCGTGCCGCTTTACATCCTGGGGTTCAAGGGCGCGACCCGGCGCATGCAGCACTACGACAACACCGACTGGCAGCCCCTGATGCTTGTTGCCGCGTTCGGCGCCTTCGTAATCCTGTGCGGTATCGGCTTTATCATCCTGCAACTGGTCTGGAGTATCTATACTCGTGAAAAGAGGCGCGATCTCACAGGCGATCCGTGGAATGGTCGCACGCTGGAGTGGGCCGTTCCCTCACCCGCGCCCGCCTACAATTTCGCGATCTTGCCGGACATCGAGACCACCGATGCTTTCTCTGAAATGAAGAAGCATGACCAGACGAGTATACCGGTGCCTCCAGGTGGATATCAGCCCATCCATATGCCGCGGAACAGCGCCAATGGATTCTTCACGGCGTTTTTCACGGTGGTGTTCGGCTTCTCCATGATCTGGCACATCTGGTGGCTCGCCATTGTCGGTTTCGCCGGGATCTTCATTACCTATCTGGCGCTGGCTTGGCGCAGCGACGAAGGCTATGAGATACCGGCCGCCGAAGTGGCGCGTATGGAGGCCGCGGGCCGCAAGGGAGTGAAGGCATGAGTACGGCGGCGGCAAAGGGTTTACCTGACGAAGCGCATGGCCATGACGGGGCGGCCGGTCATGGCAGCGGCGGACCGGCCAATACCCGGACGGTCGTAAGTTACGGCTTCTGGCTTTTCATCCTGAGCGACATCGTTCTCTTCTCCGCCGTGTTCGCGACCTACGCCGTGTTGTCGGGACGCACGGCGGGTGGTCCGTCCGGCAAGGATCTGTTCGATCTTCGTAACGTGGCGATCGAAACAGGCTGTTTGCTGCTCAGCAGCTTCACCTGTGGAATCATGTCGCTGGTGTCGGACGCTAAACGCCCAATGCAGACCTATCTGGCGGCGGCGGTTACTTTCGCGCTGGGAGCTGCGTTCCTGTATCTGGAACTTAACGAGTTCATCGATATGGCGGACCATGGCGCAGGACCTGATAGAAGCGCATTTTTATCTGCCTTCTTTACCCTGGTCGGGCTGCATGGCACGCACGTTACGTTTGGCTTGATCTGGCTGGTGGTGATGATGGCGCAGATCGCGACGCGCGGTTTCCGCCCGACCACGATGTGGCGGTTGCACTGCTTCGCGCTGTTCTGGCACGCGCTCGATATCATCTGGATCGCGGTGTTCACGATTGTCTATTTGATGGGAGTGTTATGATGGACGTCGTAGACCACCACCAGAACCAGGAAACAACCGGCGACATCGCGCCCGGCGATAACAACACCACCCTGCTTTCCGGCATCCAGAGCTACACGATCGGCCTCCTGCTGGCGGTCCTGATGACGGCTGGCTCGTTCTGGGCGGTTCAGGCGCATGTGATCTGGGGCCCGGCAGTGCCGATTGCCCTGATCGTTCTTGCTATCAGCCAGATGGGCGTACACCTCGCGTTCTTCCTGCACCTGACCTCCGCGCCCGACAATACGAACAACATCCTGGCCCTGGCGTTTGGCATCCTGATCGTCTTCCTGGTCGTCGTAGGGTCCTTGTGGATCATGGCGCATCTCGACAACCGCATGGTTCCCATGGACCAGTTGATGCAGATGCAGCGATAGGCGGAACAGCCGTTCGATCAAGGGCGATACTGGAAGCAATCCGGCATCGCCCTTTTTCTTTTGGGGATCGCTGCGTGAAAGCCTGGATATCGGTCTACTTTCCCATGCCGCAGTAAGCGGCTCCGAAGCGTTCGCACATAGAGCTTTTCCGGACGTGGCGAATGTGAAATATTCGGCACGAGCCATAGAAGACAGGAACCGGCCTGCTGATGGCCGCAGAGGAATACCCGCCATCACTTCGACCTTGATCACGGGCGCGGCCAGCGGTATCGGCCGCGCCGTCGCCCTTCGGCTGGCGCACGCGGGCCATACGCTTTACCTCGGCGATCTCGACGACTTGAATCTGGCGCAGGTTGCCTCGCAATGCCGTGTGGCCGGGGCGCTTGTTCACGACCGCCGCATCGACGTTACCGACTCGACGGCGATGGTGGACTGGATACACGCAGCTGGCAGGATCGATCTGGTAATCGCCAGCGCCGGCCTGCAATGCACGTCGTTGGAGGGACCACCTGAAAATGCGGAACAGACCCGCCGCATCTTCGAAGTCAACCTGATGGGTGTCATGAACACGGTGCTGCCTGCCATGGAGAAAATGGAGCGCCAGACGTTGGATGCGGAAGACCTGCGCGGCCGCATCGCGGTCCTGTCGTCTTTGGCCGCTTTTGTTTCGGTTCCCGGCGCACCGGTCTACTGCGCGTCGAAAGCCGCTGTCGATGCCTGGGCGGTTGGGCATGCGTCCAGTGCCCGCCGGCGCGGCATCCAGATTACCAGTGTATGCCCCGGCTATGTTCACACCCCCATGACGGCAATCAACCATTTTCCCATGAGCGGCCTGATGCAACCCGACGAAGCGGCGCGCGTCATCCTCGGCGGCATCGCGGCGGGCCGCTTACGGCTTGCATTCCCGTGGCGCATGGCGCTGGCGGCACGGATCGGGGCGATGATGCCCGCCGGCTCGGCGGCATGGTTCATCGACCGCCGTACCCGCAAGGCCCGGTACGATGCGTCCGCAGCCGAACCCCTGGAAACATGAGCAGGGTCGCGGTTGTCAGCGGTCCGACGGGAGGCATCGGCCGCTGGATCGCGCGTGGCCTGGCACAGGATGGATATCATGTCGTTCTGATCGCCCGCAGCGCCGAGCGGGGGATCGCAGCCCGCGATTGGATCGCCGCCGAGATATCCGGCGCCTCGACCGAGCTGTTGCTGGCGGATCTGTCGCTGCTGTCCGAGACACGCCGTGCCGGGGCCGATATCGTATCCCGGTATCCTCAAATCTCGCTGCTGATTAACAATGCCGGGGTGTTTCTCGATCGGCGCGAAGCGACGTGTGAGGGTCATGAACGAGTTCTGGCGGTCAATCACCTGTCGCCTTTCGTGCTGACGCAGTCACTGGAGGCAGCCCTCAGGGCGGGCGCCCCGTCCCGGCTGGTGACGGTTGGATCGAGTTCATCCGATGGCGCTTCGATCGACCCCGCCGACCTGGAACTGACGCGGGGATGGAACCTGGTCCGGGCTTATCGCCGGTCGAAGCTGGCGCAAATGATGACGACTTTCCAATTGGCCGAGCGTTGGAAGGGCACGGGCATGACGGCCAACGTGGTACATCCCGGAGGCGTTGCGACGGGTTTGGTGCGCGCACCGGGTGTCGTCGGGCTGGCCTGGAAAGTCATGGCGCCGTTCCTGCTGACCGAACAGCAGGGCGCGGACACGCCTCACTATGTCGCAACCGCCCCTGGTCTGGCGGGCACGACAGGCGAGTACTTCAAGTTCCGCAAGATCGTGAAGCCGAACCGGCTGGCGCGCGACCCCGCGCTTATCGAGGCAGTGTGGGATGCGACCGAGCGCCTGATCGAAAACTCAGCCTGGCCCAACAAGGGACCCGATGCCTGAGTTCCGCAAGAAGCCTGTGGCGGTGGTGGCGGTGCAATGGAATGGAGACCTCCGCACGCTTGCCGAACTCCACCCCCACCAGTCGCATGTCGAGGTCGAAGCCGCGACCGGTGACCTGCTGATTGAAACCCTGGAAGGGACCATGCACGCGAAACCGTCCCGAGGAGCCAGGCCCGGGGACTGGGTCGTGCGGGGCGTTGTCGGCGAACTGCACCCTGTGCGGGACGATATCTTCCGGCAAACCTACGAAGCGATCTAGTTTCCGCCGTTCAGCCGCCTGACTTCCTCATCCTGTGAGTCAGGCGCCGCGGCTGGCAGGCCCTGTGGCGCCAGTTGATCCGTACCGGGGACCGCCTGATCAAGCGCGCGCTCCTCGGGACCTTCCCAGCGGCTTGACGCCGGGGCGTTGGTGGAGGGATGCGAAGCGGGAGCGTAGACGGTCTCGGTCTGGGCCGGCTGCGGAACCGGAGGCGAGGCAGCAGGCTTCTGGCCGTGCGACGCGGCGTTGATGCGGGCTTCGATGGCAGCATCTTCGCTGGGCGAGGGCTTCACGTCGGGCGCGGCATCGGGGGGCACATAGGTGGTGGGCAGCCCCAGCGACTGATCCAGCGCACGCTCCTGCGGGCCTTCATGGGGCGAGACCGGCATGGGCGCGGTTTCACCGAGCGAGTTAGAGGGAACAATGTTCGGAGCGTTCGGTGACGGTGCGGCTTGCGATGGCGGTATCGAGAGGGGCGGAGTCAGGCTGATCGGCCCGTTCGATTCAGGAATACCCGGCGGCGCCGGCAGTGATTGCGCATCGATCCCGGCGGGCGCCTGGTAATCCTGCGCCATGACCGGCGTAGCTGCAGACAGCAAGAACACAACGACGGCGATACGGATCATCTTTGTCTCCCGATCATACAACGGTCAAAGGGATGTAAATCCTGCGCCGGACCGGAAACAACCAGCACTACTGCCCGTTCGTTAGATACTCCGCATACACTTCGCTCACATCCATCAGCAGCGTCTGGTCGCTGTTGGTCTGGCAGTGCTTCGTAAGGTCGGCCATGATCTTCTTGGTGTCCGTCTGCTTGCCGACGTTGTGGCTTTTCGAGTCCAACGTATTCAATCCTGTCCAGAATCCTTCCGCCCAGGCTTGTGCCTCCAGCCCTAGGCTGGGCGTCTCGGCCGCCGGACTCAGCAGGTCCTTGCAGGTCTTCTCCGCGACGCCCAGCGACCACATGGGCTGGGGGCCTTGCGGAACCTCCGGTGCTTCCGCAGGCGGAATCAGCGAGTTGCCGTTCAAGCCCTGCCTGATAACTTCCTGCATCCTGGGATCGGCTTGCATGCCATTGCCGCCCGCCCCGGGCTGTGCCTGGAAATCGTCGGCATCCATGGGCTTGCCCGATGTTTGCTGGGCCTGGGCACCTTGCACGGCCAGCACGAGCGCCAGCACAACCGGAAGCCGGCTGGTCAGCAGACCTGCGCCCCTCATGAGAACGCCTCGTCCCACGAGCCGGTGGTGGAAGCGCGCGAGTATTCCGTCGCCCGGTTTTCGAAGAAGTTGGCATGCTCGATGCCGTTCAGCATCGCATCCATCCACGGCAGCGGATTGGCCTCGATCCGGTAGATCGGCTGCAACCCCAGCTGCGACAGCCGTCTGTCGCCGATATAGCGGATGTACTGCTTCACGTCCTGCGCAGTCAGGCCCTGGATACCGCCCAGTTCGAACGCGAGGTCGATAAAGGCATCTTCGTGGGTCACGATCGTTTCGCAGGCCACATAGATTTCACGCTGAAGATCGGTCGTCCAGATTTCGGGGTTTTCCTCGACGAAGGTCCGGAACAGCTTGATGATCGACAACGTGTGCAGCGTTTCGTCGCGCACCGACCACGAGACGATCTGGCCCATGCCCTTCATCTTGTTGAAACGCGGGAAGTTCATCAGCACCGCAAAGCTGGCGAACAGCTGCAGCCCTTCGGTGAACGCGCCGAATACCGCCAGGGTCAGCGCGATCTCGCGCTTCGAGTTGACGTTGAAATTCTGCATGTAGTCGTACTTGTCCTTCATCTCCTTGTAGTGGAGGAAGGCCGAGTATTCGGTCTCGGGCATGCCGATCGTATCCAGAAGGTGGCTGTACGCCGCGATATGGATCGTCTCGATGTTCGAGAAGGCCGACAGCATCATCTGGATCTCGGTCGGCTGGAAGACCTGGCTGTAATGTTTCATGTAGCAGTTGTTCACCTCCACGTCGGCCTGCGTGAAGAAGCGGAAGATCTGCGTCAGGATGTTGCGTTCCGAATCGGTCAGCTTCTGGCGCCAGTCCTTGACGTCGTCGGCCAGCGGCACCTCCTCCGGCAGCCAGTGCACGCGCTGCTGCGTCGCCCAGGCCTCATAGGCCCACGGGTAATGAAACGGCTTGTAGACATGCGCGGCATTCAGAAGGGTGGTTCCGGTGGTCATGGCAGGCTCCGTCAGTGTGCGGTGTTGTGTGTAACGCGTCCCTGGCCCGGCGTGTCGCCCGTCAGCTTGCCCGCACGGTCAACCAAGGTGAACAGGTCGGGAAAATCGTCAACCAGATCGCTTTCGCCGTGCGCCAGGAGGAAATCGCGCGCCTCGTCCGGGGTCAGTTCCACGGCGGCATAGGCGCGGATATCGGTTTCCGCTACCGGCCGCGCGACATGGGCGAAGCGCATGTCGGGAGTCAGCACCAGGAACTCGGCCAGCTTGCCGCCTTCTGTTTCGAAACGGTACAGGCAAACGCAGGCGGTCAGCGCGTAACTCTTCTGCCCCAGCCGGAAACGGCTGGAGGGGACCAGCGGACCAAGCTTCGGCAGGGTCGCGGGTTTTACTGGCATGAAAGGCATTCCTCGTAATTGGTGGGTTGCGCGACGCCGGCTTGGGCAGCCAGCGGCAGGCGTGGTTCGAGATCGGACTGGAGAAGGGGAATCGACAGGGCCGAAGCGGGAGTCGCCGTTGAAAGGGTGGTGGCCCCTTCCGCCCGCTGGATCGATTTCGACCGGCAGTAGTACAGCGATTTCATCCCCTTCTTCCAGGCCTGGAAATGGATCTGGTGCAAGTCGCGCTTGCTGACATCGGCCGGGATGAACAGGTTTACCGACTGCGACTGGCAGATATAGGGCGTACGGTCGGCGGCGAGATCGACCAGCCAGCGCTGGTCCAGTTCGAAGGCGGTTCGATAAACCATCTTTTCGTCGTCCGTCAGGCAGTCCAGATGCTGCACGGAGCCTTCGTTCTGAACGATGGAGGTCCAGATTTCCTCGTCGTTGCAACCCTTCTCGGCCAGCAGGTGCTCCAGTTGCTGGTTACGCACCAGGAACGATCCCGACAGAGTTTTGTGGGTATAGGCATTGCTGGGAATGGGCTCGATACCGGCGCTGGTGCCGCCTGTTATGATCGAGATCGAAGCGGTCGGCGCGATGGCGATCTTATTCGAGAATCGTTCCATGATGCCGTACTCGGCGGCGTCCAGGCACGGGCCGCGCTCGTGCGCCAGCATAACCGACGCGGCATCGGCCTGTTCCTTGATATGCTGGAACATGCGCTTGTTCCAGACCTTTGCCATGACGCTTTCCAGGGGCACGTTCATGGCCTGCAGGAAGGAATGGAACCCCATGACGCCAAGGCCGACCGACCGTTCGCGCATGGCTGAATACTTGGCGCGCGCCATCGAGTCGGGGGCCTTTTCGATGAAGTCGGTCAGCACATTGTCGAGGAAGCGCAGCGCGTCCTCGATCAAGCGCGGCTCGTCCTTCCATTCCAGGTAGTTTTCCAGGTTCAGCGAGGACAGGCAGCAGACGGCCGTCCGTTCCTGGCCGTGGGAATCCATCCCGGTCGGCAGCGTGATTTCGCTGCACAGGTTCGACATCTTGACCTTCAAACCCGCAAGCCGGTGGTGTTCCGGCGTTGCGTCGTTCACGTGGTCGATAAACAGCAGGTAGGGCTCGCCCGTCTCGATCCGGGCGGTCAGGATGCGTATCCACAGGCCCCGCGCCGAGATGCGGCGGATCACCGCGCCATCCTTGGGGCTGGTCAGCGCCCATTCCTCGTCCGCCTCCACCGCGCGCATGAAAGCGTTGGGAATGACGATCCCATGATGCAGGTTCAAGGCGCGCCGGTTCGGATCACCGCCGGTCGGGCGGCGGATCTCGACGAACTCCTCGATCTCGGGATGGCTGACCGGCAGGTAGACCGCCGACGAACCGCGCCGCAGCGAACCCTGGCTGATCGCCAGCGTCAGCGAGTCCTGCACGCGGATAAAGGGAATGATGCCGCTGGTCTTGCCGTTGCGCCCTACCTTTTCACCGATGGAGCGCAGATTGCCCCAGTAGCTGCCGATGCCGCCGCCGCGCGCCGCCAGCCACACGTTCTCGTTCCATAGATCGACAATGCCGTCGAGGCTGTCGCCGCATTCGTTCAGGAAACAGGAAATCGGCAGGCCGCGGGTGGTGCCGCCATTCGACAGCACGGGCGTGGCCGGCATGAACCAAAGTTTGCTGATATAGTCGTACAAGCGCTGGGCGTGGCCGGGATTGATCTGTGGATCGTCCGCATAATGCATCGCCACGCGGGCAAATACGTCCTGAAAGGATTCACCTGGCAGCAGATAACGGTCGGACAGGGTTTCCTTGCCGAAAACAGTCAGCAGCTCGTCGCGCGACCGGGCGATCTGCACCCTCGATCCACGTTCGTTCTGCACAAAATCGAACATCGCGCACCTCTTCAAATTCATCCACAGCGACTGGCAGCCTAGCCTGTGTATAACGGGGACAGTTTGAACCCCGACCCACTATGGCTTGTTCCCGACGCGGCGGAAGATACCAAATGTCGTTTAAAAGTCTATGACTCTTCGCTGTTGACTCCTGTTGGCAGGTCTGTCACAAGACGGAACATTATAAGAACATTTGCCTGTTGCCAAGCCCATTACTTTCGCTGACTATGGAATCGCCGTTGTTTTCGTATTCTGTGAAGGAACAACTCATATGGGGATCGTGACAGGACAAAAAAAGTTCGCCGTGGGCCGTTTCGCCAGCGGTCCAGCCGATGCGCGGGACTCGAATGTACCGCGGCTTTAAGCCTGCTGTGCTGGCACTGGCCGCCGCCGGGCTGGCACCGGGCGCGCATGCGGCGGGAATGGGATCGGTATGTTTGACGCTGTCCGAGATCGACCACACGGAAATACTGGACGATCAGACCGTGCTGTTCACCATGCACGATGGCGCGGTGTGGGAGAACCTGCTGCCTGAACTATGCGGTGGCCTGAAAGCCGCCAATGGTTTCGACTATATCGGGCAGGAGGGGAGCGGAACCGAAGCCAAGATCTGCGGCAACATCGACCTGATCCACGTCGCCGATGCGAACACGTCATGCGCGCTCGGCCCGTTCGTTCTGTACCAGGCGAAACAGTAAGGTTTCGGCCAGCCCCTCCCCGCAAGCGGGAGTACGGTATCTAGTTGCATGGGACCGCATCTTAGTCAGTACGCGGGTGGAAACGCGCATATCCTGATGGGGATCGCGCCCGAATCGGCCCGGGCGAAGCAACCCATTGGCACCTGGCAATCGGCATCGGCGGCGCAGGTAGCCCCTTCAGGGGTCATCTGGCGGCCGTTGCGGGGGTAACCTGCGACGGTGGCACTGCGCAATGCGTCGGGATCATCGGATTTTGGCTCCATGGGGACATAAATCTGGTAGTTATGCCCATACATGCGAGGCCCGAGGTCGCCCCACGGAGCGGGCGTCACGACGATGGTGGGTACCGCGACGGCGGGGGAGCCCGCACCATCCGCGTGCACGGCAAGCGGCATCAACAGAACTGCCACAAGGATCTGTGCAGAAACCAAAAGCCGCTTGAACATGCCTTGCCTCCCTGGCGTACCGGGTCGCGCCCCGATAGCGACGCCTCCACCGAGAGGTTAAGCAAGATTTATGCCACCGCCGCGTAACAACGGACTGTCAGAAAAGCGCACGCCGATTGCCATCATGACAGGCGGGACATAAGG
>CALMVH010000030.1 GCA_937873165.1 uncultured Rhodospirillales bacterium | reverse complement strand
CCGTACAACGTACCTATCCAGGGTCATGTTTCCGGACTTGGAGCTGTCCAGCATCGCGAGTTCGCCATGGCGTCGGGCGAGATGAGCCAGGCATCCTTCACCGCTTTCCTGACCACTGTCTGCAAGCAGCTGGCGTTCCACAGCGCGGCGGGATCCATCCACTACATTTTCATGGATTGGCGTCACATGGGCGAACTGCTGTCGGCAGGCCATGCAGCCTATTCAGATCTTAAAAATCTGTGCATCTGGAACAAGCGCGTGGGCGGAATGGGAAGTCTGTACCGCAGCCAGCACGAGCTTGTGTTCGTCTGGAAGAGCGGCACCGCACCGCATCGCAACAATGTGCAGCTGGGGCAGTTCGGGCGAAACCGCACTAATGTCTGGTTGTATCCCGGCATCAACACATCCGGCCGCGGGGGCGAGGAGGGGGATCTGCTGGCGCTGCATCCGACCGTCAAGCCGGTGGCCATGGTGGCCGATGCCATTCTCGACTGCTCGGCGCGCGGCGACATCGTGCTCGATCCTTTTCTTGGCAGCGGCAGCACCTTGATCGCGGCGGAACGCGTCGGCCGTGTCTGCTGCGGCATCGAACTCGATCCGCTCTATGTCGATACCGCCATCCGGCGCTGGCAGCGCCATACGGGCAACCAGGCCGTTCATGCCGTGTCGGGTCTCACCTTTGACGATGCCGCGCGAGGTGTGGCATGAGTGATCACCCCGACGAACCGTACCCAATCGGCTATCGCCGGCCACCGATGGCGACGCGCTTCGCCGCGGGGCGCAGCGGCAATCCGAAGGGACGGCCGAGGGGCTCTAAGAACCTGACAACCGTTATGATCGCCGAGCTCGACGCTCTGGTGGCCGTGACCGAGAACGGCAAGCGCCGGAAGGTTTCCAAGCGTCAGGTGATTGTGCGCCAACTGGTCAACAAGGCCGCCGGCGGCGACCTGAAGGCGATCCCGCTGATCCTTGCGCATGCGCAGGCACACGAACAGAGCCAGGCCGCGGCCGCGGCTCAGGACGATCGTGTCTCACGCGCGGATGAACTCGGCATGGCGGCATTCATCGCGCGCATCCGTAGCCTGCCGCTCGTCCCCCAGTCCGTGCCCGAACCAGATGCCGTTATCGACGCCGTCGTTATCAACGACGTCGCCCCCGATGCAGTCGCCACTGCCGTTCCTGATCAGGGAGGTGTCAATAATAACACTATATGATTACCGCTACTTCCAGCGTCGCGATCTCGCGACCTTCACCGAGCGCGCCTTCCACGAACTGAACCCGGACGGAGACCTTATCTCCGGATGGTATCTCGAACTGGTCGCGGCTGAACTGGAGAAATGCCGCCTCGGCCTGACAAAACGGCTGATCATCAACCTGCCGCCGCGTTCGCTGAAGACGCACAGCGCATCCATCGCCTTTCCCGCATGGCTGCTGGGCCATGATCCCAGCTGCCAGATCATCTGCGCCAGCTACGGCCAGGACTTCTCGGACAAGCCAGCGCGCGACACGCGCACGCTGATGACGTCGCACTGGTACCAGACGCTCTTTCCCAGGATGCGCATTGCCGTCGATCGCAAAGCGATCCACGATTTTGCGACGACGTCAGGCGGTGGCCGCATGGCGACGTCTGTCGGCGGCGTGCTGACCGGACGGGGTGCCGACATCATCATCGTCGACGATCCCATGAAGCCGGACGATGCCATGTCTGAGACCAGCCGGAAGAGCACGAACCAGTGGTTCGACCATACGCTGCTGAGCCGTCTCAACGACAAGGCCAAGGGCGTGATCATCATCATCATGCAGCGCCTGCATCAGGACGACCTCGTCGGCCATGTCATGGAGCAGGGCGGGTGGACCGTGCTGTCGCTACCCGCGATCGCCGAACAGGACGAGACGCATGTCTACCAGCGTTGCGAACTGCCGGTGACCGTCAGCCGCAGGGTAGGCGAGGTCCTTCATCCCGAGCGCGACACGCTTGAGACCTTCGCCATGGTCCGGCGTACGGCTGGTGAATATGCCTTCCAGAGCCAGTACCAGCAAAACCCGACGCCCGTCGGCGGCGCCATGGTCAAGCGCGAATGGCTGAAGTTCTACGAGCCTGGCGAGGAGCCGGCGCAGTTCGAGCACATCTTCCAGTCCTGGGACACCGGCAACAAACCCGACAAGCTGAACGATCCCAGCGTCTGCACAACATGGGGGAAGAAAGGCAAGCTGTTCTACCTGCTGCATGTCTATCGCGCCCGGTTGGAATACCCCGATCTGAAGCGACAGGTACTAACCCTGGCGAAGAGCTGGAACGCCAGATCGATCGTGATCGAGGACAAGGCATCGGGCACGCAGCTGCTGCAGGACCTGAAGCGCGATGGCCTGTACATGGTCAAGGCCTACGACCCGAAGGGACAGGACAAGATCATGCGCCTGCACAGCCAGACCGGCCTGTTCGAGAGCGGCTGCGTTCTCCTGCCTCGCACTGCGACCTGGCTGAACGACTACACGCTGGAACTCATGACCTTCCCTGGCAGCAAGCACGACGACCAGGTCGACTCCACGTCACAGGCGCTCGACTGGTATACCAATAACCGGCCGACCGGGTTTTTCGTTTTTGATTGAGGGAATGATGCATAAGCGATGTTATGGAAAATGTGACGGTGTTGGTATAGACGGTTTGATGCTAAAGAGCGCGTTCAGCCAGCTTGAAGCGTCATGGAAATCCCACCTGCCGGACAGCTCGGATGACGCAAACCATTGTATCCCATCTTCGTACCCTCGTAAGATTGAAACTTAGGGCGGCGACCCGTCGAAGAATGTTGAAGAAAAGTGAGCTGCCACTATGGCGATGAATACAGCCGAGAGCGATCTGGAGCAGGAATTTATCGCGAAGTTGCAAGACCTCAAATACGAATATCGCTTTGACATCCGTGATCGCGCCGCGCTAGAAGATAATTTCAGGAAGAAGTTTGAAGCCCTAAATCGGGTGAAACTCACCGATGGTGAATTTCAGCGGCTCTTGGACGAGATCGTTACCCCTGACGTCTTTACAGCCGCCAGTACACTTCGCGAGCGTAATAGCTTCATCCGCGATGATGGCACGCCCCTAAACTACAGGCTCGTCAACATCAAGGACTGGTGCAAGAATTCCTTCGAGGTGGTCAATCAGCTCCGCATCAATACGGACAACAGTCACCATCGCTATGACGTTATTCTTCTGATCAACGGCGTGCCGGTCGTTCAGATTGAACTGAAGACCCTAGGCATAAATCCGCGTCGAGCCATGGAGCAGATCGTCGAATACAAGAACGATCCCGGGGACGGGTATACCAAGACACTCTTGTGCTTCCTCCAACTCTTCATCGTCAGCAACCGTGATCGGACATTCTACTTCGCGAATAATAATGCGCGCCATTTCGCCTTCAATGCTGAGGAGCGCTTTCTGCCGGTCTACGAGTTTGCCGATGTAGACAATAAAAAGATCGTCCACCTCGCTAGCTTCGCCGAGACTTTCCTCGTCAAATGCACCCTCGGCCAAACGATCAGCCGCTACATGGTCCTGGTGGCAAGTGAGCAGAAGCTCGTGATGATGCGGCCGTATCAGGTCTACGCGGTGAAGGCGATTGTCGACTCCATCGCCCAGGATTGCGGCAACGGTTACATCTGGCACACCACGGGCAGTGGCAAGACGCTCACCTCCTTCAAGGCGTCAACGCTGTTGAAGGACAATCCCGACATCGAAAAATGCCTCTTCGTCGTGGACCGCAAGGACCTCGATCGGCAGACGCGCGAGGAGTTCAACAAGTTTCAGGAAGGTTGCGTCGAGGAAAACACCAACACCGCCTCCCTCGTCCGGCGCCTTCTATCCGACGACTATGCCGACAAGGTCATCGTCTGCACGATCCAGAAGCTTGGCCTTGCGCTGGACGAAAATAGCAAGCGCAACAAGCAGCAGAAAAAGGACGGCAAAAAGAGCTTCAAGGAACAGCTGGAACCCCTACGCGACAAGCGCATCGCCTTTATCTTCGACGAATGCCACCGGTCACAGTTCGGTGAGAATCATAAGGCCATTAAGGAGTTTTTCCCGCGGGCGCAGCTCTTCGGCTTCACCGGAACGCCCATCTTCGATCAGAACGCCGCTCAGCAGAAAATCGAGGACACCCAGGGCAGTATGAAGACGACGGAAGATCTCTTCCAGAAGCGGCTTCATACCTACACGATCACGCACGCCATTGAGGACGGAAACGTCCTTCGGTTCCATGTCGACTACTTCAAGCCTTTGGGCAAGACTCTGCCTAAGCCGGGCGAACCGCTGGCTAAGCGAGCGGTCATCGAGGCGATCCTGTCCAAGCACGATGCGGCCACCGGTCAGCGCCGGTTCAACGCGTTGCTCGCCACGTCGTCAATCAATGACGCCATCGAATATCACGGACTTTTCAAGACCATGCAGGCTGAGAAGCAGGCCGTTGATCCCAGCTTCCAGCCGCTGAACATCGCCTGCGTTTTCTCTCCGCCTGCCGAGGGTGATCCTGACGTGAAGCAGATCCAGGAAGACCTGCCACAGGAGAAGGAGGACAACGCGGTCGAGCCGGAAAAGAAGAAGGAGGCCCTGAAGGCCATTCTCGCGGACTACAGCGCCCTCTATGGCACCAACCACAAGATTGGCGAGTTCGATCTGTATTATCAGGACGTGCAGAAGCGCATCAAAGACCAGCAGTGGCCTGAAGCCGACCTGCGGAAAGCGTATCCAAATGTGCCGCACCACAAGATCGACATCACGATTGTCGTCGACATGCTGCTGACCGGCTTTGATTCCAAGTTCCTGAATACCCTCTACGTTGACAAGAACCTCAAGCATCACGGCCTGATCCAGGCCTTCTCGCGGACCAACCGCGTGCTGAACGCCACCAAGCCTTACGGCAACATCCTCGACTTCCGCCAACAGCAGGGTGCGGTCGATACCGCTATCGCCCTCTTCTCCGGCGAGGCGGCCGCCGAAAAGGCTCGCGAAATTTTGG
>CALMVH010000029.1 GCA_937873165.1 uncultured Rhodospirillales bacterium | reverse complement strand
ACAACGACTACGGCCGCTGAAGCGCTTATCGAGGTTTCTTGAGCGTCCTTGGACGCGGCGGAAATCTGACATCGCGATCCTGGTACGGTTCCAGCCCGTCCGCATCCGGACCGATGCCATCTTTCTGCATCAGCCGGATTTGAGACAATAGTTCCAGGCATGCCTCTTTTCCGGTCGTGAAGTGCTCCCTGATCAATATTGTTATATATACCTAGCAATGCGTCATTATAACAGAAGTTGAGAGTGGCATTGCATTCCTCGACAACATATATAGTCAAGTTTCGATAGGTCAGAACCTCGCGCATCGGTGATCCAAGCTTGGACCACGCTTTGCAGACGCGAAAAAGAGCGTCGTCGTAAATTTCGCCATAGGGAATGATATTGTACGGTACGTCGAAGTTGCGCGGCTCGAAAAGCGAGTGTTGCAGCGCAACGTCCGTCAGCGGCAACTCCATCTGGACGTTCGCCTGGGCCGAACAGGCCTCATGCGATAGCCGAGTCTAAGAAGCCCGTTGAACGACGAGGCTTGGGACAAGTAGTCTTTCCAGACGTCTTTCGGCAAACTGAGCACGACAGCAGATTAGCCTAAAAGTTTACGATCCGCATACCGCCGAGCAAGCGCCTGTTATCCTTAATGCAGGTTCGCATCGTCGCTGAACAGGCCGGTGTGCAACAGGTCGAATACGCTGCCGGGCTTGTTGATGTTTTGGAAACTGGCGGGATCGGGGTTGACGGGTGGCGGAGGGCCAAGGGGACCCCAGCCGCCGCCCAACGCCTGTATCAGCGATACGCGGGCGACCAGCCGGCTTGCCAGCACGTCCGCGTCGTTCTGCTGCGCCGTCAGGAGAGTCGTTTGCGCCGTTACGACATCCAGGAACTCGTTCAACCCGTTGCCATAGCGTTGGTTGGCGTAGGTCAGTTCCAGGGCCGCGGCCTTGACCGCATTGTTCTCATCCACCGCCTGCTTGTCGAGTTGCCGGATGGATGCCAGCGCGTCCTCCACATCGCGGTACGCCGATAGAACGTTTTGGCGATAGTTGGCCACCGTCTGGTCGTAGGCCTCGCCCACTTCCGCCAGAATGGCATCGCGCTGCCCGGCATCGAACAGTGTCAAGGCGCCACTGGGTCCGATCGACCAGAACTTGCTGGGGGCCTCCATCCAGTTTGAAATCTTGTTGCCTTCGAAACCGCTGGACAGGTCGATCTGGAACGTCGGATAGAACGCGGCCTCGGCGACGCCGATCTCGGAGTTCGCCTCCGCCACGCGCCGTTCGGCGGCGGCGATATCGGGGCGGCGCTGCAAGAGATCGGAGGGCAGGCCCGCGGGTATCACCGGCGGTGTCGGATAGAATGGGCCGGGCGCCAGCACGAAATGGCTGCTGGACTCGCCGATCAGCAAGGCAATGGCATGTTCCAGCTTGGAGCGCGCCAGCGCGACAGCTTCCGCCTGCCCTTGTGCCAGGCTCAGCTGCGACTGCGACTGCGCCACGTCCAGTCCGGACGCGATGCCCTGGCTGAAACGCTGCTGGGTAAGCGTCAGCGCATCCTGGTATGCCTTGATCGTTTCGGAGTAGATCCGGGTCAGTTAATCCTGCTCGCGCAGTTTCAGGTAATCTGTCGCGACATCCACATGGGTTTGCAGGTTCAGCGTTTCCAGATCGTCGCGGCTGGCCTGCTCGCTGGCGCTGGCGCTGGCGAGCGCGTTGCGCAGGCGGCCAAACACATCCACCTCGTAGGTCGCATCCAGCGACACCAGGTAGTCGTTATAGTACACGGGCGAGGTGCTGCTGAAGATAGGCCGGTGGCGCGACTGCTCCTGGCGCGTTCCAGAAGCGTCGGCATTCAGCAGCGGCAGCAGCGACGCGCTGGCTGCGGCAACGGCGGACCGCGACTGTTCGTATGAATCCAGGGCCGCGCGCAGGTTCTGGTTGGCGTCGGTGGTTTCGTTTTCCAGCGTGTTCAGGATAGGGTCGTTGAACACTTGCCACCACTCGCCCCGGGGATACGCAGCCGAGGGCCGGGCCTGTTCCCACCCGTCGGTCGAGACCGGCTCCTTGAACGCGGGCGTGACTGGGGCTTCCGGTACCGCGTAATCCGGAGCCAGCGAGCATCCAGCCAATGCAAACGCCAACGGATACCCCAGAAGGCGAAATCTCATTTCGACGTGGTTCCGTCCGACCCGGGCGCGGTCATGCCCGTCGGCGGCTGGCTGCTGCCTTTTGTCTGGTCGCTGCTCTTGCCGGGTGCCGTTGACTGCTTTTCCTGCGCGGCGCCGGGACTGGTGGACGTGTTGGGCGATTTGTTCTTCTGTTCTTCCGAGGAACCGCTCTTCTTGCCGCCACTCGAACTGTCGCTGTTGTCGGATTTCTTGCGTTGTCCGCCCTGCGCTTCCGTGGCGCCCGCGCTGGGCTCCGGCGCCACCTTGGCGGCTTGGCCATCTTCCAGCGAGTCGGGCGGATTGATCACGACCTGGTCATTGGCCGTGACGCCGCTGATCAGCTCCACCGCGTTGCCAAAATCGCGACCGATCTCGACGCTCTTCAGGTGCGCCTTACCGTCGTCCCCCAGAACCGCGACCTGCAAGCCATGGGACCGGAAGATCAGGGTATTGGCCGGCACCTTGACCGCGCCGCCGGTGCCCGTGCCGGGGATGGCCATGTGCACTGTAACATAGGCGCCGGGAAACAGTTCGCCGTTCCGGTTGTCGATGTCGACCTCCGTCAGCAAGGTGCGGGAGTTGGGATCGATGGAATTCGAGGTGCGGGCGACATGGCCGGAGAACTTTCCATTCGGGCGTTCGACGAAGGACAGGTCGGCCGACTGCCCCGCCTTTATGTAGACCGCTTCCGCTTGGGGCACTGGAATGAACGTGCGCAGGCGATCGAGGGATGCCACGCGAAACAGCTCGCGACCGGAAGCTCCGGTTCCCGACCCAGCCCCGCTGCCGATACCCGCCGAAACAAGCTGGCCCACGTCTGTATTGTGCTCGGTCACGATGCCGTCGAACGGCGCGTACAGCTTTTGGAATGACTGGGTTGCGCTATACCGGTCCCGGTTGGCGATGGCGGCATCCAGCTGCGCCTTTTGCGCCGATTCGTTGCTGGCCGCCTGATCGGCTTCCTGCTTGGAAACGGCGCTGGTCTTTACCAAGGCCTGGTACCGCTTGTTCGTCACCTGGGCGAGTTCGTAGTTTGCCCGGGCGGTGCCGACGGCGGCACTCGCCTGCTCCAGTTCCTGATCGATTTCGGGGGTTTCGATCACCGCGATCAACTGGCCTTTCCTGACCCGCGCGCCGATGTCGAAATACCAGGCCTTCAGGTAGCCGTCGCTTCTGGCATACAGCGGCGCGTCCACAAAGGCCTGTATGGTGCCCGGCAGGCTGATATCGTCGGTCATCGCGCCCGCCGTCGGCTTGACCACGCCCAGGTACAGGGTCGCGTTGGCATTGGTTTGCTTCGTCAGCGCCGTGTGGTGAATACCCCGGATCACGATGCCAACGACCGCGACGACCGCCAGGACCGCAATTACGAGGATGGCCAGTATCCGGTAGCGGCTTCGTTTCGGCGCGGCATCGGTTTTCCCGAGAAGCGTGGTTCCTGTGGTCATCTCAATGGCTCATGGCAAGGTTCGCATTGGCCGCGCGATTTTGCCGCCTGCCATGCATGATGCTGAAGACGGTCGGCACGAAGAACAAGGTAGAGAACGTCGCGAACAGCAGGCCGCCGATCACGGCACGACCCAGCGGCGCGTTCTGCTCCGCGCCCTCGCCCAGGCCCAACGCCATCGGGATCATGCCGATGATCATGGCAAGCGCCGTCATCAGCACCGGGCGAAACCGGCCGAAACCGGCCTCGATCGCGGCGGTATAGGGATCGGACCCGGCATGCAGCCGTTCCCGCGCGAAGCTCACGACCAGGATGCTGTTGGCGGTCGCAACGCCCATGCACATGATCGCCCCCGTCAAGGCCGGCACCGAAAGGGGCGTAAAGGTGATGAACAGCATCCACATGATCCCGGCAAGGGCGGCGGGCAGCGCCGTGATGATGATAAAGGCGTCCAGCCACGACTGAAAGTTCACCACGATCAGCAGGTAGACCAGCAGGATGGCAAAGGCGAGGCCACCCAGCAGTTCGGCATAGGCGCTTTGCATCGTTTGGGCCTGTCCGCGCACCGAAACCGTCGAACCCTTCGGCAGATCCTTCAACGAGCTGTCCACCAGATCGTTCACCTGGTCGGCGACGTAGCCAAGGTCGGTACCCTGGTATCCGGCGTAAACATCCAGCGCCGGGGCGGCGTTGTAGTGCGTCACGGTTGTCGGCCCGTTGGTGCGGCCGAACGTGGCGACGTTTGCCAGCAACTGAGGTCCGGCATTGCCGGTCGCCGCCGTGACCGGAGTATTGCGCAGGTCGTCTAGCGTCGTCAGAAGGTATTGCGGCGTCTGGGTTGCAATATTGTACTGAACGCCGGTTTTCTTGTCGATCCAGAAGGTCGGCGAGGTCTGGAAACTGCCTGATAGGGAAACAAGCAGGTTGTTGCCGACATCGCGCTGCGTCAGCCCGACATCCATCGCTTTTTCACGATTCACGTTTACGTCGATCTGCGGCTGGTCGAAGGCTTGCTGGATGTGCACGTCGGCCGCACCGGGGATGGCCTTCATCTTGTCCATCAGCTTGTCGATCCAGGCGTGGTTCTCGTCTATCTTGTATCCTTTCACCTGCACGTCGATCGGCGCGGGCAGGCCGAAGTTCAGGATCTGGCTGGTGATATCGGCGGGCAGGAACGAAAAGGTCGTGGACGGGAAAGCCTTTGGCAGATCGCTGCGCAAGTCAGCCACATAGGTGGCCGTCGGCTTATGATCCTGCGTCAGGCTGAT
The DNA here is from genome assembly GCA_937873165.1 of uncultured Rhodospirillales bacterium. GTDB lineage: Bacteria > Pseudomonadota > Alphaproteobacteria > CALMVH01 > CALMVH01 > CALMVH01. The sequence goes on along the minus strand of CALMVH010000029.1, from coordinate 3,098 downwards.
CTGGATGTCGGCATCCTCGGGGCCGACCGGCGCCGAATTGCTGTAGGTCAGGTTCAGTCCGCTGTTCGGGATGCCGATATTGTCCGTGATGTTGTCCAGCTCTGCCGCCGGCACGATCTTTCGAATGGCTTCCTCGATCTGATCGCACAGCCTGGCGGTGTCCTCGACGCGCAACCCGCTGCGCGCCCGGATATGCATCTTGATCTGGCCGGCATCGACTGTCGGAAAGAAATCGGCGCCGAGGAAGTGGAACAAGCCCAGCGAGGCGAGGCACAGGAGCAGGAACACGGGCGCGAAGATCCTGCGTGCGCCGACGGCGGCTTTCAGCCCGGAGTGGTAACGCTCCCGGATGGCCTCGAACCGGTGTTCAAAGCCCTGCTGGAAACGCCCGAAGCGGGTGGCCCCCCGATTTTCGGCGTGCGCCTCGTCATGCGCCTTCAGCCAATAATTCGCGAGCGTCGGCACGAGTGTCCGCGACAGCAGGTACGAAGCCAGCATGGCGAACACCACCGCCTCGGCCAGCGGCACGAAAAGGTACCCGGCGACGCCACCGAGGTTGAACATGGGTACGAACACGATGCAGATCGCCAGGGTCGAGACCAAGGCAGGCACGGCGATCTGGTGCGCGCCGTCCAGGATCGCCTGCGTGACGGCCTTGCCCTCTTCCAGGTGGAAATTGATATTCTCGATGGTCACGGTCGCATCGTCGACCAGGATGCCCACCGCCAGCGCCAGACCGCCCAAGGTCATGATGTTCATCGTGTTGCCAAGCGCCGACAGGCAGATGATGGAGCACAGGATTGCCAGCGGGATCGAGATCGTGATGATCATCGTGCTGCGCCAGCTGCCGAGGAACAGCAGGATCATCGTGCCGGTCAGCGCCGCCGCGATCACCGCCTCGCGCACCACGCCCGATACCGCCGCCTTTACAAAGATCGACTGGTCGGCGATCGGCTTCACCTTCAGCGAGGGTGGCATTCCCGCCTGGATGGCCGGCAGTTCTTCCTTGACGCGGTTAACAACATCCAGCGTCGAGGCGCGGCCAATCTTCAGCACGTTCATCAGCACGCCGCGGCTGCCATCCATGCGCACGATGTTGGTTTCGGGCGGGTGACTGTCGACCACCTGCGCCACGTCGCCGATGCGGATCACCGCGCCATTCACCACCTTGATCGGCGCCTGGTCCAGTTCGTCGGGTTTCAGGGGGCTGGAGTTCAGTTCGACGTTGTACTCGATCTCGCCGATCTTTTCCGTGCCGGCCGGGATGATCAGGTTCTGGTCACCGATGGCGGTGCTGACGTCCTGGCCCGACAGGCCGTAGAAACGCAGCTTGCGGGGATCGATATTGACCTGCACCTGGCGCATCGCGCCGCCGTAAGGATACGGCAGGGCAGCGCCCTGCACCGTTGCCAGCTGGGTGCGGATAAAATTCTGCCCCAGATCGTTGATCTGCGTTTCCGACAGGCTGGGGCTGGTCAGCGCCAGCTGGATGATCGGCACAGACGACGCATTGTACGACACGACCAGCGGCGGGGTGGAGCCGGGCGGCGTGGTCTTGAGGACCGTTTGCGAAATAGCCGTGATCTGCGCCACGGCCATGTCCGGGTTGACGGTCGGCTGGAAGTAGAACTTGACCACCGCGACGCCGTTCAGGGACTGAGACTCAATGTGCTCTATGTCATTAACGGTCGTAGTGGCCGACCGTTCGTAGTTAGAGATGATACGGTCCGCCATCTCTTCCGGCAGCAGGCCGGTGTAGTTCCAGACAGCGGCAACAATGGGAATGTTGATGCTGGGAAAGATATCGGTCGGGGTTTTCAGGATCGGCAGCGGCCCCAGGAGCAGGATCAGCAGGGCGAAGACGATAAAGGTGAGCGGCCGCTCGAGGGCGACCCGTACAATCCACATCGGCGCTTGTCTCGTTCTTCGACGAAGCTTTCAAAGCCAGACGCTGGGCACGCGAATCAACGTGAAGCGACTGAACTGTACCGATTAGTACAGCGTGAGTGTGGTGAGATCAAGGCGGTTAAGGTTAACCTCAATGCCCGGGGTGAGCGCTTGTCAGGGCACCGGTTCCGTTGACGGACCCGCCATTGACCATGCCCGTACCGCTGTTGGCGTTGGGATAAGGATTTACATCAGGTCCCGGGTTTGTGCCGACTCCGCCTGCGTTGGGGATTGCCTCGCTTCCAGCGGTATCGGCTTCTTCACCAGCGCCACCCGTGCCGCCCCCGCCTGCCGGAGCCGCATCCGGCGCCCCCGACGAACCCTTGCTGGTTGGCTCGATCAAGCCGTTCTTGTTGACCGATTCCCCACCGGGGGCCTGATTGGAGTCCCCTGTTTGGGCCCGCACAGGCGCGGCCAGCATGAGACCGGACAAAATCATCAAGGTGGAGAGCCGGAGCGTCATGAAGAGCTGCCTTAGTGAGAGGTGTTGGAAAGCGATCCTGTTGGAACCGCCGGACTATTGAGGTTATTGACGCCATTCATGGGATCGCTGCCGCTGCTGGTCGATCCGCTGCCCAGATTACCGGTGCCTGCCACCGGCGAGTCGTTGATCGCGGCATTGCCGTTCATCGCGCCACTGGCATTGGGGCCGCCATCGTTGGGCACCGCGCCCGTTCGTCCGACGCCCAACTGGCTTTGGTTGTTGCTGGTTTCACGCGCCAGCGGACCGTCGCCCACGGCATCATGGGATATCGTGTCCGATGTCTGCGCCCACGCCGGGGCGCTTAAGGCAAAGGCGGCCAATGCAACGATTACGACGGCTGGTTTGGTGATCATCGCGCTTCTTTCCCGTGTTGTGTCCCTTACAACCCGCCAGCGCGATAATTGCTCCCGGTTGCCGCCGGCCCTTGCAACAGGACCCGCGTCCGTGCTTAGGTCCGTGGCAACGCGGGTGTAGCTTAGTGGTAAAGCACCAGCCTTCCAAGCTGGCTATGAGGGTTCGATTCCCTTCACCCGCTCCACGATTTCTTGACAACCAGGCCTGGGGCGGATATTTCCCGGCCAATCTCTTTAACCTTCGTTTTTCGGGACTAAAATGGGCAAGGCAAAGTTTGAGCGTACGAAGCCGCACTGCAACATTGGGACGATTG
>CALMVH010000028.1 GCA_937873165.1 uncultured Rhodospirillales bacterium | reverse complement strand
CCTGCGGGTATACCTTTCCGCAGATCAACGCGATGACGATGGAGGAGGCAACGGTCCTGACAACCTATTGGCGCGAACACCCGCCAGCGCATGTAGTGCTAGCGGGCAAACGCGCACCTGCCCCGCGTCGCGGCGATTTGGCGGTGTTGATGGGTGCCGATCCATCGGCGGCGGGCAAACAGGCGATGCGGCTATAGAATCTTCAGCTCAGCAAGCAAATCTACATCGCAAGCCGCTTTGGCGAAAGAAATCGCAGGGTAGTCACAGCACTTCCCCATCAAAAACCGAACATCGCTAACCCAAGCCGCCTTTGGCGCTTCTCATGGTGACACGACATGGCCTCTGACAACTCCGCCACGATTACCTTTGATGCCGACCTCTCCGGCTTGAGCGATGCGCTGGACGATGCCTCGGCCGGCGTAGCGGATTTTGGCGATCAGACCGAGACGGTCTTTGCCAATCTCACCGCCTCGATGAACCGCGCGGCGGCGCTCGCGCCCGCCTTGTCGCAAAACCTTGCGAATATGCAGGGACCGGACCTGAGCGGCGACCAAGCAGAAATCCAGACTTTCGTAGAAAACCTGAGAAACTCGATAATCCAGACGAATGCGGATATAACCGCAAGCGACGCGGCCGCGGCCGCTGATCGAATCAAAGCCGAACAGCAAGTTGTCGCGGAAAAGGAACGGCTTGGGCAGATTTCGTCCGACGACGCTCTGCAGCAGTTGAAAACCCTGGCGGATCAGGAACAAGACATCAACCGGCAGCGTGCCGCCAGTGTGCAGGCAGCCGCCGGGGACGGAAATACCTCCTCGGGGAGCACGAACGCGGCCAAGCAGCAGGCGCGGGACCAGCAACGCGTCATGCGGCAAACTGAACAGCTTCAAGATCAGGCAGCCTTGAAGGCAAGCCAGCAGTGGAACGACGTGGCGAACTCGATCAGCCGCGCGTTCACCACGTCGGCGCAGGGCATTGTGCTGGGAACGCAGACCATCCAGCAAGCCATGACCCGCCTGGGCCAGAACATTCTGACCGAGTTCGTCGACGGCACGATCCAGAAAATGGTGCAGCAGTGGCTGGTGGGTAATCAATCAATCCAGACCGCGACCGCCGAGCTGCAGAATTTTCTCGGCATCAGCGATGTCACGACTGCCGCCAGTTCGGTTGCCACAGCCAGGGGTGCCGCCAGTGCCAACATTGGCGCCTATGCGTCCGAAGGCGCGGCGGCGGCTGTCGCCTCTACGGCGGCGATTCCGCTGGTGGGCCCGGAACTGGCGCCGGCGGCCGGCACGGCGATCTATGCCGACATCATGGCCTTCGATGTGGCGTCGGCCGCCGACGGCTGGATGGTGCCCTCGGACCAGTTGGTCATGGTGCACGAGAACGAGCGTGTTCTGCCCGCGCGCTACAGTGCCGGGCTGGACGCAATGGTCGGAAGCGCCGCGCAGGGTGGATCAGGCGGCGGTCATACTTTCAACAACAGCTTCAGCATCAACGCGCCCGACAGCCTGACGGCGCGCCAACTGCCGGGATTGATCCAAAGGCACATCGAGCGATCTGCCCGCAATGGCACTTTTGGAAAGATGAGCCGTGCATGAGCAACAACTTCTTCCCCGCTTTACCCGGGTTGTCGTGGGACAACGTGCGCACGCCCGTGTGGCAGACACGCCGCCAGCAGTCGGTATCGGGACGGGTTACAACAGCCGCCGATTGGTCGAGTCCCCTCTACAAATGGCAGCTCAGTTATGACTTCCTGCGCTCGAACCCGACCTATGGCGAACTCCAGACATTGATCGGGTTTTTCAATGGATTGTCGGGCAGCTTCGACACGTTCCTGTACGTCGATCCGACCGATAATACCGTCGCCAACCAAGGTATAGGAGAAGGCGATGGTTCCACAACGACCTTTCGCCTGCTGCGCAGCTTCGGCGGCTATAGCGAGCCGGTATGGGCGGGCAACCAGGTCGTATCCGTCAACGGCGCCGTCGTGGCATCCACCATTTCATCGGACCTATCCTCCGTCACGCTGGCATCGGCGCCTGCGCCCGGTACATCGGTGACGGTCTCCATGACCTTCGCGTGGCGGTGCCGGTTTTCCGACGATTCGATCGACTTCAGCAACTTCATGACGCAGCTTTACGAGGTAAAGCAGTTGAACTTCGAGAGCGTGAAGTGAAGCCGGTTTCACCCGCGCTGATTTCGTTGTTCGAGACAAACAGCTTCGTCATGGCGGACCTGTACACCATTACCCTTGCGGGTGGGGGTGTCACCTATCTGACAAGTGCCGACCACAATCTGGCTTGGAATGGGGCGACATATGTTTCGACCGGGCCACTGGTTGACCGTTCCGCCATCAGCCAGAAGACGGGCCTCGAAGTCAGCCAGGTCAAGATCGACCTGTATCCGGTGGCAGGCAACGTGCTTCTGGGTCTGCCATGGCTGGAGGCGGTCCATCTGGGATATCTCGATGCGGCGACGGTCACGATCCAGCGGGCCTTTGCCGCCAGCTGGAGTTCCGGCCTGGCGGGCACGGTGATGATGATGTCGGGCCGGGTCGGCGAAACGACTATTGGCCGGTCCAAGGCAACCTTGGAGGTCAACAGCTGGACCGAACTGCTGACCAACCAGATGCCGCACGATTATTACCAGAGTTCCTGCCGCCATGTGCTGTTCGATGCCAAATGCGGCCTGCAACGCCAGGGTTTCCAATGCGACGTGCAGGTGATCGGCGCGCCGTCGCCGATCGGGTTCTACGCCGGCGGCCTGTCGTCCTTTGCCGCCAACTGGTTCGCGCAAGGCAGCCTGGTGGTGGCATCGGGGGCTGCCGCCACGCAATGGCGCAGCATCGCGGCGTCCTCCGCCATCACGCCGCAGGGCACTTATATCCAGATGGCGACGCCCTTGACGGTAGAACCGGCTATCGGCGACATCATCTACCTGTATCCGGGCTGCGACAAAACCATGGGCACCTGCGCCGGAAAATTCGCGAACCTCGCTCGTTTTGGCGGGTTTCCCTTCATACCCGCGCCTGAAATGGCGGTATAAGCCTGTTGCGTCATGCAGGCCTTCGTGCGATGCCGGGCGCAACATCATGAGGGAGACCGGACTATGCGTGGCACATCAAGAGTTTTGGCGGGATTGCTGATTGCGGCCGCGATAGCGGGTCAGGCCCAGGCTGCGCAGCAGGATGCCGGACCGCAAAAGATGGTCGTATTCTTTGAAGAATGGTCGGCGGCGCTGGATAGCGACGCCGCCAACGTGATCAACCATGCCGCCGAAGTGGCAAAATCCGCTCAAGGCAAGCACGTAACCGTCACGGGTTACGCCGATACAACCGGGAGCGAGGCTGCGAACCGGCTGCTGTCGGATCTTCGCGCGCAGGTCGTGACCGACAAGCTAGTGGAGGATGGCGTGCCAGCCGATGCGATCAAGCAGGCCGGCAAGGGCGAAGTGGCTTCCGACGTATACAAGCAGGAAAGCCGCCGGGTGGGAATCAGCGTGGAATGACTTTGGTTCTTCCAGTGTAAGTCAAACCCCGCTTCGGCGGGGTTTTTCATGTGGAGGAACATCCCATGCCGCTCCCCCCGTCTTTGCACGATGAAGGCCGGCAGCGGCAGGATGTGGTCCGGGAGGCGCTGTCCTGGACGGGTACGCCCTATCACCATCGCGGAACCCTGAAAGGCGTCGGCGTCGATTGTGCGCAGTTCCCCCGGCTGGTGTATCAGGCATGCGGATTGCTGCCGCCGTTCGAGACTGGAGACTACCCGCCCGACTGGCACCTGCACCGCAGCGAGGAACGCTACCTTGCGCAGGCGGCCGAGTTCTCGCGGGAAATCGCAACCGACCCCCAGCCAGGCGACTTCGTGCTGTTCCGCATCGGCCGGTGCTACGCGCATGGGGCGATCGTCACGTCGTGGCCGTCCATCGTTCATGCCGTCGTGGACCTCGCCGTCATTCCAGACACGGTGGGTAATGGCGACCTGATCGCCCGCCCACGTAAACTTTTCACGTTATGGTGATCGCATGTCCCTCTTCGGCAGCAAGGCAGGCGGCACGGGCGCTACCGCCGACACGGTCGCCAACGGCATCGACGTCCAAACCTCGCTTGCCGGAACGCCGATCCAGATCGTTTATGGCTGTAACCGGGTGTCGGGCAACCTGATCTGGTATGGCGGTTTCCAGGCTATCCAGGGCACCAGCAACGCGGGCAAGGGTGGCGCGACGCGCAATGGACAATACGATTACCGCGCGTCGTTTATTATTGGCGTGGCGCAAGGTCCGGTGATCAACATCGAGCGCGTCTGGGCTTCGAACTCGACATCGGAGACGTTGGCCAGTGCCGGGCTGACGCTGTATACCGGCGGTATCGGACAGCCCGCATGGCCCTACGTGCAAGCGATGACGCCGGGCGAAAGCCTCGGCTACTCAGGATTGGCTTACGTCTGCGCCTGCAATTTCGATCTCGGATCGTCCGCCTCGCTGCCGAATTTTAACTTCGAGGTTGCCGGCATCCTTGCGGGATCAAACGCGCCGCAACTGTTCGACGCCAGCCCGGCGCTTGTAATATCGGATGTGCTGACGAACCCGTATTATGGCTTGGGTTTTCCCGCGCCATATTTGGGCGACCTCACGAACTATCATAATTACTGCCAAGCGCAGGGGCTTTGGATTTCGCCGGTCATCGACCAAAGCGAGGATGCCGCCAGCCAGCTGGAGCAAATCGCGACCGGCACAAACGCGGCCTTTGTCTGGTCGGGCGGGCAGCTGAATATCGTGCCGTACGGCGACCTGCCACTGTCGAACAACGGCGCGGCCTATACTCCGCCTCAGCAGCCACTGGTTTCGCTGACAGACGACGATTTCATCTATGCGGACAACGAGGACCCCGTCACGATCGACCGCTCCCGGCCCGCCGACCAGATCAATGCGCTCAGCCTCGAATACCTGAACCGGCTGAACGCCTACAATCCCGACCTAGTGCAGGCCCGCGACGAGGGCAGCATCGCGGCGTGGGGGCTGCAGACCCAGACGCCCGCCAGCGCGCACTACTTCTGCGACGCCAACGCGGCCCAGATGTCCGCGCAGCTGCAGCTGAACCGGCAGGCGGTGCGCAACAACTATACGTTCAAGCTGGGATGGAAGTATTGCTGGCTCGATCCGATGGACATCGTCGCCATTAACGATGCGGCGCTGGGTCTTTCGCAGCAATGGGTGCGGATCTTGTCTGTCGACGAGTCCGAATGGTCCGCCGCCGATGGCGGGGTGCTCACGATCAAGGCCGAGGAGTACCTGTACGGGACCGGGCAGGCGCCGCTGTATTCCCTGG
>CALMVH010000027.1:2598-3931 GCA_937873165.1 uncultured Rhodospirillales bacterium | reverse complement strand
ACGCCGGAATGTCGCGCGTGAAGTTGAAAGCCCTCAGCGCATGATCCAGTTCCACGCCTGCCGGGCCGATCATCTCGGCCATGCGGCCCTGGGACAGGCGGCGCATGAGTTCGAGCTGACCGAGCCTCAAATGCGCGTGAACGATGCCAAGCGCGACGGCGCAGTCGTGATCCGTATGGGCTTCGATAAAAGGAACATGGCGATCGTTCCAGCGGATCGTCACCGCCTTCTCCAGGGGCGCGCCGTCCAGCGGGATTTGCCGGAGGCGATCCTCCAGCGTGCGTTTGCGAGGCTTTCGGGTCTTCAGGATGGCGCGCGTCAGGATCGCAAAGGAACTGGCGCCCCTGATCGCGCGCCGGATATTCATGCCGGAAGCGTCAGCAGCCGAAGAACGTGTGCGCGATCGACAGCCCACAGGAATGTCGAAAGACGGGGCCCCGTATCCTTGCCGATCAGCAAGGAATAAACATCCTTGAAAAAGGCACGCTGCGCCGCCTTGGTCTGCTTGTCTTCGAACTCAAGCTGTTTCGGGATGGCGTAGACCTGCTCTTCCATCTCTACGATGGAGTCGGGCAGGCCCTGCAGGTAGTCCCGAAGAACGTTAATGCGGGCGCGCGCCTCCAGGCTCATCGAGCCGGCATACGCGAGGTCTGGCTGGTCCATCAACTGGATAACTTCATCCGGATTGTAACGTTCCACCCAGGCGCGCGCCTTCGCCAGCCGAACTGGAAACGACGCCTGATCGTAGGTGGTGCCAAGCGTTTGCAACAAAGCGCCCAGCTTTGCGACGTTCCATTGCGTGATCTGTCCCAGCGCCACCGCTTGCTTGAACGGGATCGGCGGCAGGGCAGGCGGTTCAACGCCGCTGAACCGCAAGGTCCGTTCCTGCGCGGGCGTGGATTGACCGGACTTCAGGGCAGCCACGGCGCGGTCGAACTCGTCGTATTGCCGGTAGATTTCCGTATCGAAGGCTAGGTTGAAGCTTTGCGTCGGGGTGCGGCGCAGGTACAGCCATTTCAAAAGCGCCGGTTCGTAGATGTCCAGCAACATGCCGGGCGACACGGCGCCGCCCTTCGAGCCCGACATCTTGCCGCCGGTACCCTGGATGCCGACAAACTCGTAGCCTTGGAATACAGGCGGAGCCGTATCGAAAATTGCTTGGACGATCACGCTGGACGTATCGTAGCTGCCCCCCGGCGAGGCATGGTCCTTTCCACCGGGTTCGAAATGCACCTTTTCCGCCGCCCAGCGCATGGCCCAATCGACCTTCCAGGGCGGCTTCACCCCGCCGTCGCGGGCGAAGTCCAGCGTGTCGGTCTTGCCGGTCTCAAGG
>CALMVH010000027.1:0-2588 GCA_937873165.1 uncultured Rhodospirillales bacterium | reverse complement strand
CTCAAGGCAACGGTAGGTGAGGGTCGTCTCACCATCCCAATCTAGGATTTCAGTCTTGTCCTTGCCGGTAAATCGCGAATAAACGCTGACCGGGTAAAAGGTGCGGCGGAACGTGTCCGGATCGATGTTCTTTTCCTGGTTACCCTTGTCGGTCTTGAACGACAGCAGGATATCCGCGATCTCGGCCCGCCTGCCCAACGCCCGCTTCATCGCATCGGCATAGCGGCCCGACTGGAACTCCTTGGTCTGGTACCGGTACTCCAGGGAAAGGCCGGCTTCGCGCATCGCGGCTTCGAACGGTTCCTGGAAATGCTGCGCGTAGGACCCGTTGCCGCCTTGCGGATCGGGGATCGAAGTCAGCGGAAGACCGATGTACTTTGACAAGCCGGGGTCCACGCCCGCGGGCACCTTGCGAAAGCGGTCGTAATTGTCCCACGAGAACAGCAGGCGGACGTTGCGGCCGCGTGCTTTCAGTTCCAGCGCCACGGCCAGCGCGGTCACGACATCCCGAAAATTACCGAAATGCACGATGCCCGACGGGCTGATACCGGCGGCACATGTATACAGCGGTTCGTCCGGGAAGGCGGCGAGTACCTTTTCGGCCAACTGCGCGGGCCAGTCGCCCTCCGACAGGGTGGTGGAGGAAGCCGTCGAATAGTCAGTGTCTGTCACGGAACGCCATGCCGGTGAGGTGTGGATCGCATAATCACTAATCTACGATCCGAAAAACAGCAAAGCCATGGTTTCCGTCCCGGATTGTTTGCAGGCAGGTGAACTGCCGCTACAAGCAAGAGATGAACGAACAGCAGAACCCCGTTCTGGACGGGCAGGCGCTTGGACGCGCGGAGTCGATCGTCATGGGTATAGCGGGATCCGCCCCTGCCTACAGTATCGCCGCGACCCTGACCACGCTTGTGGCCGCCGTCGGCGTTCTGGCGCCCGCCAGCCTGCTGTATTGCGGGATGGTGATGCTGGGCGTGGGGTTTGCGTTCCTCCACCTGACACGCCTCGACCCTAGCGCCGGATCGTCTTATGCCTGGGTACGCCGCGCGTTTCATCCGGCGCTGGGGTTCCTCACCGGCTGGACGATGCTGGTCATGTCGGCGATCTTCATGGTTTCCGGAACCATCCCCACCGCCACGGCCACGCTGTCCATGATAGCGCCCGCGCTGGCGGATCGTACTGCGGCCGTGACGCTGACTGCCGCAGTGTGGATGCTGCTGATCACCGGCATCGTGCTGAAGGGCATCAAGCTCTCCAGCTATTTCCAGCTGGCGATGACCCTGGTCGAAGTCGCCGTTCTGGCAGGCCTTGTCGGGTTGGGACTGGCTACGTTCGCCTCGCATCCGGCACACGCGCTAACCTGGCCTGTGATTTTTGGGCAGGGGTTTAATCCCGACCTGTTCGCGTCGGGCGCGCTGATCGCCGTGTTCTTTTTCGCCGGTTGGGACGTGACAGCGAACCTGAACGAGGAAACGCGCGATCCCGGCCGTAATGCAGGACCGGCGGCAGTGATCGCGATGACTGTGCTGCTGGCGCTCTTTGCCGGGTTTGCTGTGGTGTGCTTGCTGGCACTGGATGACCAGCAGATACAGGACGCGGGCATCAACGTGGTGCTGGCGGTTGCAAACCGACTTCTGCCTGCGCCATGGAGTTACGCAGCGGTCATCGCGGTGATGCTGAGCACGGTCGGTACGCTGGAAACCAACATCCTGCAATTCACCCGCACCCTGTTCGCGATGGCGCGGGCCGGAGAGTTCGATCCGCGCTATGCCAGGCTGCACGCGCGCTTTCGTACGCCATGGCTTGCGACGCTTACCGTGACGGGCATCGGGCTGGTGTTGCTGGCGCTTTCGTCATGGCTGCCCAGCATCGCCGTCCTGATGAAGGATTGCGTCAACGCCATCGGCTTGCAGGTCGCATTTTACTATAGTCTTAGCTGCGCTGCTTCGGCGTGGGATCTGCGAAAAGCCCGTGCGGTGGAGGCCATCGTGACCGGCATTGTCTGGCCGCTGCTAAGCGGCGTGTTCCTGATCGCGGTCGCGGTTGTCAGCCTGCCCGGCCTGGACGGATTAACCCAGACGGTGGGCCTGGGTGGAATGTTGATCGGCATTGTGCCGCTGGCGTGGGGGCGATGGCGCTTCAGCCGAACGGCAGCCGAGCCTGAAAACTCCTGACGGGGGAATGGACTGGCAGCGGCGCGATCTGAGCCGGCGCCCGCTTGATTGCGACAGGCGCAATCCACCCGGAGACGGGCGGCGATGCGGCAACGGCTTCAGCCATGGCCCTGATCAACTCGGGCTTATCGTGATGAAGCCTGCCAGCGATCTGGAGCGGTGTTTGTCCCGGTCCCAGCGGACCCTTGTTAGCGGGCGCGTTGTAGTTCACGCCCAGCTTCAGCGAGGAGACGAACAGCGGCAAGCTCAGGTCCGGCCGCATCGCGTAGAAGTGTGCACAGTAATTACCATGGGGCGAGGGGGTGTTCGGGGACTGCCATGGCATCATTTCGCCGGTCGGCGAGGATCCAAGGGTCAGCAACCGCCGGTGATCTGCCGCTGTGGAAAATTTGGCCAGCACGATGCTATCGG
>CALMVH010000026.1 GCA_937873165.1 uncultured Rhodospirillales bacterium | reverse complement strand
GGGTTATTCGGGCCTGGTTTACGGGATTGGACCACCGGCCGCGCTGTGCTGGCTGGGAAAACCGCCTACAGTGCCGAAGAGACGCCGCTTCCCGCGCCGACGATCCTGAACGCGAATGAGCGCCGCAGGGCCGTGCCGACGGTGCGGCTGGCGCTGGTCGTCGCGTCCGAAGCGGTACGCGCCGCGGGCCTCGATCCCGCGCAAGTGCCGGCGGTCTTCGCCTCGTCGGGCGGCGATGGCGAGACCATGAATGTTATCCTGGAAGCCCTTTCGGTACAGCCGCGTGAGGTTAGCCCGACACGCTTCACCAACTCGGTCCATAACGCCCCATCGGGCTACTGGACCATCGGCACGGGCTGCCGCGAACCCGCGACCAGCCTGTGCGCCTACGATTTCAGTTTCGCCGTCGGCCTGCTGGAAGCGGCGGCGCAATGCCTGTCATTCGGCAAGCCCGTGCTACTCGCCTGCTACGACGTGCCCTATCCTCAACCGCTGCAGGGCGTGCGGCCGATTTCCACCGCGTTCGGAATGGCCTTGGTCCTGACGCCTGTTCGCACACCGCCAACGGTGGCAGCGCTTGATCTGGAGTTGGCGTCCGGCAGCGAACCGACGGTCTTGGACAATCCCTTTCTGGAAACGCTTCGGCAGACAAACCCTGCCGCCCGCAGCCTGCCGATCCTGCAAGCGCTGGCAAGGCCCCGATCTGCGCCCATCGTAGTGGAAAGCCCGTCCGGCGGACGCGTGCTGTGCGAAATCACGCCATGAACCGGCAGGCCATCGAAGCCTTGATCCCGCACAAGGGTGCGATGTGCCTGCTGGAAGAGGTTACATCGTGGGACGAGGCTCGCATCGCCTGCCGTGCTGTCTCGCATCGCGCGGGTTCGCACCCGATGCGCTACGCCGATATCCTGCCGGGGCTGGCCGGGATCGAGTATGCCGCGCAGGCCATGGCCATCCATGGCGGCTTGACCGCTTTGCATACGACGCCCCGCAAGGGCTTCCTCGCCAGCCTGCGCGAGGTCGCCTGTCATGTCGCGCGTCTGGACGACATTGCGGCGGACCTGACAATTGAAGCGGCGCGGCTGGCGGGCGAGGATGCGCGCGTGATCTACGCCTTCACCATTCATGTTAAAGACCGCATCCTGCTGTCGGGCCGCGCCGCCGTGGTGCTGGAGGCATGAGGCGCGCGCTGGTAACCGGCGGCAGCGGCGGCATCGGAGCCGCCATTGCCCGCCGTCTGGCGGCAGACGGGTTTCACGTGATCGTACATGCCAACACCCGCTTGGCCAACGCCCAAGCCGTGGCATCCTCTATCCTCGCCAGCGGCGGGTTCGCGCAAGCTGTGGCCTTCGATGTGGTGGATGCCGCAGCCACAAGCCTTGCATTGGCAGGTTTGCTGGCAGCGGGACCGGTTCAGGTGGTGGTCAATAACGCAGGCATTCACGACGACGCGCCCATGCCGGGCATGACCGCCGACCAGTGGAAGCACGTGATCGACGTCTCGCTGAACGGGTTCTTCAACGTGACCCAACCCTTGCTCATGCCGATGATCGGTACGCGCTGGGGCCGGATCGTCAGCGTCTCTTCGGTTGCGGCCATCATGGGCAATCGCGGCCAGACGAACTATGCCGCCGCCAAGGCGGGGCTGCACGGCGCCACGAAATCGCTGGCGCGCGAACTGGCCAGCCGCAAGATCACCGTAAACGCCGTAGCACCCGGCATCATCGCGACGCCCATGAGTGAAGGCGAGTTCGACAAGGCCGCCATCGATCAGATAGTGCCGATGAAACGAGCCGGCACGCCCGAGGAAGTCGCCGACCTGGTTGCATTCCTGGCATCGGACCGCGCGGCCTATATCACAGGCCAGGTGATTTCGATCAACGGCGGGATGGCGTGAGTTCCGACGAGCCGTTCAGATCATAGCCAGTCGGCTTGTACCAGTTGTATATTGTTCATGGATTTTGCCCGGTACAAGGCATTCAGGGCTGAAGCACGGGGCCGCGGGACTTTGCGGACAACCCTTGTAGAGTGCCTTTCCGTGCAACCGCAATCTGCAATCTTCGTGCTGGCTGGCTGTTCGGGTGATGCTTGGCGAAAGCTTCTATAGCGCTGACGATTTGCGCATCTTCCGCCCACCGCCCTTTTGCTTTTCCCGAATCACACAACCTCGCCTGGTAGTCTACCAATGCAAGGACGTGCGATGCAAACGCGTCCGGGTTACCGTTCGGTTTGGTCGCGGGATGTTTTTCAAACAAGCTGACAAGGCCCTGTCTCTGAGCCTCGGATGAGG
>CALMVH010000025.1 GCA_937873165.1 uncultured Rhodospirillales bacterium | reverse complement strand
CAATGAATCAGCTAAGCCGCTGACCGGCAATCATCCAATTGGGTCCGGAGCCTAGTTTACAACTCTTGAACTAAAGCTAAGCATGTGGATCTAAAATGAAATCGAGACCTTCGGACGTTTTCACCTCTTCTGCGCATTTGGTGAAAAACCTCACCGTAAGGCAGGCGGCTATATCTATCGCTAAGAGCGCTCTTCAAGAAGCACGTTCCTTCAGGCTGGACTGTGAAGAACTCGCAAAGGGTGGGCTTGAGGAATGGTCGAGAGAATTTTGACAGGAATCCTTAAAACTGCTTGAGAAAGCAGCTACCTGGCGCACATTGGATTGAGTCATCAGCGTATCGAGGAAAAGTAAGACGAGGTAATCGCGTAAAGAAAGTTACTATAGTCCATTTGTCTGCACCGGACTAACTGTATATCATTGCTTCATGCGCCCGATCATACTAGTCGTGCTGTGACCTGCCTTCAGGTCGGCCAGCACGACCTTGCCGCCGTAGGACATCACGAACTCCGCGCCCACGACCTGTTCAAGGGCGTAGTCCGCGCCCTTCACCAGCACGTCCGGCCGCAGGCGTTCGATGATGTCCCTTGGCGTGTCTTCGCCGAACACGACCACAGTATCGACGTCTTCCAGCGCGGCCAGCACGGCCGCGCGGGCGTGTTCGTCGTTGACGGGGCGGGTTTCGCCCTTCAGCCGCTTGACCGAGGCATCGCTGTTCAGGCCCACGATCAGGCGGTCGCAGGCCCCGCGCGCCTGGGCTAGGATCGACACATGGCCGGGATGCAGCAGGTCGAAGCAGCCGTTAGTGAAACCGACCCGAACGCCGCGCGTGCGCCAGCGCTCGGCTTCATCGGCCGCGTCATCGAGGCTTTTCACCTTGTGCGCCGACTTGATGGAGTTTGCGTCCACCGCGTCGCGCAACTCCGCCAGCCGGACCATGGCGGTGCCGACCTTCCCGACCACGATGCCCGCCGCGTGGTTGGCGAGGATCGTTGCTTCGAGCACGCTGCATCCCGTGCCGAGCGCCATTGCCAATGTCGCGGCAACCGTGTCTCCGGCGCCCGAAACATCATAAACCTCCCGCGCCTCCGTGCGCAGATGAATGGCGTCTCCTTCAGCATGCACGATTGATATTCCTTGTTCGCTGCGCGTTGCGACAATGCATGCAACGCCGGATATCTGGATCAACTTGCGGGCGGCGGCTTCCAGCTGATCGTCGGTCTCGACCGGCAAGCTCGTGGCGTCCGCCAGTTCGCGCTTGTTCGGCTTCAAAACCGCGGCCCCCGCAAAGAAAGCAAAGGAGTCCGGTTTTGCGTCCACGACCACAGGGATGCCCGCGCGCGCGGCGGCGGCGATGACTGCCTGCGCGATGGCGCGCGTGACGCTGCCCTTGCGATAGTCGGAGATAACGACCGCGCGCGACGAGCCAATCAAACCGTCCAGTCGCTGGATCAGCGCGCGTTCGGTGCCGTCGGAAACCGGCCGGGTTACCTCGTTGTCGGCGCGAAGCAATTGCTGCGAACCGCTGACAAAGCGGGTCTTGACGGTTGTCGGCCGAGTAGGATCGGCGATCAGGACCGAGGCGGCGGAGCCGAAGTCGCCGAGCAATGCTTGAAGCTGACGCCCTGCCTCGTCGTTGCCGACCACCGCGCCGACATGCGGCACGCCACCCAAGGCGTGGATATTTGCGATCACGTTTCCAACCGCCCCGGGCATGGCCGTTTCGCGGTCCACGCGCAGCACAGGAATAGGCGCTTCGGGCGAGATGCGCGTCACGCGGCCGTGAACGTAGCGGTCCAGCATCAAGTCGCCGACACACAGGATCGCAGTGCCTTCAAAGCGTTGCAAGGCTTGCATGTGGTCGTCTGCTGTGGTCATGAGGCACTCCGTTCCTGGTCGGGTCCGGTCTGCCGCAGAACGGGGGTCAGGCGCAAGTCCTTCGCCAAAGCCCGGAAGGAGGCCGCCATCGGCTCGGACAGCAGGGGATTGGCAGGCCAATGCTGGTCCAAGGTAATCTCGCCACCATCACAGGTAAGACTGAACTGCTGCAAAAGCACTGGGGAGCCCCCGCAAAGGGCTTGGGCAAACGCAAGTATCTTGCCGAGCCGGAAGGCGCGGCGCACGGACAAGGCCGTTGTCAGGCGCGTGACCGTCTCCACCACCACCTTACCGGGTTTGCTTTCCAGCGAACCATCGTAGCGCACGTACAGCGCATAGGCCATGAAAGCCCGCGCCTCGTGATCGAGGTCGCCGCTGGGCAGGTACAGCGCTCGCTCGTACGCGCTTTGCGCGCGGTGAACGGGGTTGTCGTCGCGCCCGCTATCGGCCAGCAGACAGACAGCATGACGCATCCGTCTTCCGCCGACGCCTTCGTCCTCGAACAATCCATCGGTCCAGCGCGCCAGCCCGGCGCCGTCTTCGCTGTCACGAACGGCCAGCCGGCAGGCCTCGAACAGTGGGTCGAGTTGTTTCTCGCTTTCCGGCAGCTGGTCGAAGACAATGCCTTCGCGCAGGCCGAAGCCCGAAAAGACGAGGGTGCGAGGCTTTGCGATCCGCAGCACGCGCTCCATGACCAAGGCGGCGTAGGGCACCAGTCTGGCGCG
The DNA here is from genome assembly GCA_937873165.1 of uncultured Rhodospirillales bacterium. Lineage (GTDB taxonomy): Bacteria > Pseudomonadota > Alphaproteobacteria > CALMVH01 > CALMVH01 > CALMVH01. Next base: position 387 of record CALMVH010000025.1, on the reverse strand, counting down.
CTTCTTGGAAACCGAAAACCGCTCCAGCGACGGCTGCGACAAGGTCGACAGGAACCCGGCGATCTCCAGGCTTTCCCGCAATGGCAGCTCGTGCTGGTGCACGATATCCACCGGGTGCTGGTCGCGCCGGATCTGCACCTTGGCGATGGCGCGCCAGTTGCCGCCAACCGCATAAAACGACTTCCCGCGCGCCTGCTCCAGCCATGGAACCGACTCCAGCTGCGAGTCGATGAAGCGAATCAGTTCGTCGTGCTTGGAGCGGTTGTCACCCGTGCGTTGCAGGCGAAAAGGACCCAAGGGCAGAGTCGTGCGCTGTCCGACGGCCCCACAGGAAACCCGCGCCAGTTCCAGGCTGCCGCCGCCGCTATCCCCAACTATACCCTCCGC
>CALMVH010000024.1:4979-5986 GCA_937873165.1 uncultured Rhodospirillales bacterium | reverse complement strand
GGGCCGGGGCGGTCAGTCCGTCAACATCGCTCACGTTTGAACCCCTGCTGGACCAATGCCGTGCATATGATCGATGTACGGTCTCTCGTGAAGCCGGCGCCGCCACTCGCCGAAGTCCGAGGTCGCCGTCGCTCTCCGCAGCCGGCGTGATGCGGTAGTGGATCGGCTTGAAGGCGTAGTTGTTGGATTGCAGGGCGGAACATGCCGTCAGTCCCACGATCAAGTCTTCCTCGGCAAAGAATGTCGTGTGGTCGCCCGCGCGGCTGAGCGGGGGCGCTACGGTCAGGGCTCCGGTTCCGCCATCGACCCGCACGTTCATGAACACGTTGAAGGCAACGGGTATCTGGTCCGGCGCGATGCCGTAGGGCGCCAGCACCTCGGCAAGGTTGCCAAAGCATCCCCGATGCGGGTCCACATCGCCGTAGATGATCCTGAACGTATCGGCCGAACACGGCGTCAGCAGAAAATCGTGCCGCCCGACGGTATCCTCGACGATGCGCAACAGGACGTTGCTGCGGTTTGAATAGATCGGGTCACCCGCCGTCAGGAACAACTTGCGGGCGTAATCCAGCGTGCGGCCGGACGAGATGACCTCGGCAATATTGTCGCGGCGGTAGGCAAGCAGATCGGCTACCTGCTCCCCCTCCGGATCGATCACCGTCAGGCGCTGCCCTTTGTGCAGGATAAAGGCGGCTGCCGATCGGGGCGGGATCTGCACGGTAGGCATGTCAGCCGTCTTGCTTGCCTTCCCTGAAGACCGGGGCCGTATCCTGGCGGCTGAAGGGGCATTTCCACTGCCCGTCCACGACACGGCCGCTATACTGCCTGGCTTCGGAGATTTCCCCGAACCGGGCAAGCATGGGATTGGTGGAGCCGTTCAGCGCCAGGTCGCGTTCCAAAACGGTCTCGCGCAGCCGGTCGTAGCGCCCCATCTCACGCAGCGTCTCGAACTGAGCGTGCAGGTTGAAGACCATGGCAGGATGCTCGAACCGCCGCGCCGCCCGGCT
>CALMVH010000024.1:4125-4969 GCA_937873165.1 uncultured Rhodospirillales bacterium | reverse complement strand
GGCGTGAGGATGCAATCCCACTATGAAAAACGCCTCGCCACCGAAGCTCAGCGAAAAATGCGGACTCTGCGGGTCGGCGCTGACGCCGTTGTCGTAGCTTTGACCCAGCCACGCATCCTTGTCCGACATCGACTATACCCGGGTCCACAGATGATGCTCGAAATCGGCTTCATCCAGAGTATCAGGACCTTCGAACAGGATGACGAAACTCTGGAACAGGGCGGGATCATGCCGGTAGACACGTGCGAAATCGAACAAGGCGCTATGGGGTGTTCGGCGTCGCCGGTGTGCCGTTGATCGCTTCCGGCGTCGAAGGCTTCGCGTCGGCGGCCGTATCCCCAAGCACGGCCTTGGCGTCGGCCACCGCGCCGTCCATGACGCGTCGGTGTTCGGCCAGCTTCACCGTCAGCACGCGCGCGCGGTCGGTCGACATCTGCGCCAGCACCGGGGCAAGCTTCGCTTCCTTCATACGCGCCGCCACATCCACCAGTACCGGCAGGTCCAGATTGTCGAAGATCGCGCCGGCATCCTTTGGCTTCATGTTCTCGTAGATCTTGACCAGGCTTGCGATCTGCGCGTCGTCCTTCACCTTCTGTATATCCAGCAGTTTTTCCAGATCAGTGCGCATCTGCCCCAACTCGTCCACTTTGTGGTCGATCCGGCCTTCGGCAGCCTTCAGCAAGGCTTCGCGCTGGTCCAGCTGCTGCTCCTTGTTGTCCAGCTGCTTGCGCTTTTCGGTCAGGGATTGCAGCAGTTCGGTCGCCGATTTCGAGTCTTCCGGCGATATGACTGGGGGGTGCGATGGCACGCCGGGCGTGGGCGCCTCGGCCGAGGCAACCTGCAT
>CALMVH010000024.1:0-4115 GCA_937873165.1 uncultured Rhodospirillales bacterium | reverse complement strand
GCAACTGGCTTTTTGTCCGGCGCGGCTGTCTTGTCCTTCGTATCCGCCGGCTTCGAGCTGGCGGGTTTCGCGGTTTCCGCCACGGGGGGGGTTACGGCGGAAAACGCGGGGCCGGACAGCGCCATCGAAACCGTATCAACGGTGCGCATGCCGATGCTGACGATGGTCAGGGCAATCGCGAATGGCAGGACGCGTGGGCGCGGGAACTTCATGAACTCTTGCCTCCCTTGCGCAGGGTTTCAATGGCGGCGAACAGTTCCTTCTCGGCGCGCGAACGCGGCGCCTTGTCTTCGGCGGCTTTCGAGGCAGCAGGGCGGGGCGCGATGGCGGCTTCCACAATGTCACCCGGACGGCTGGGGGGCGTGACCGGCTTGATCTCGGCACGCTGTACCGGCCCTTGAGCAGGCGCGGTCCAATCTTCCGACAACCGCGAGCGACCGGCCTTCAGGTCGGCTGGCGCGGCGAGGGGGCGTTCGGTGCGGGCGTTCAGCGCGGCGGCGCTGCCGCGCGAGAGTTCTTCCTGGAAAACGCCCCGCGCGCCGCCCTCGTAATTGTTACGGGCCTGCGGGGCAAGGCGTTCCAGCCGTGTTGCCAGCGTGTTGCTGCTGTCGTTGATCATGGCCAGTTCCTCCACCAGCCCGCGGCTGATCGAGATCTGTTTCTGCAGGGCGAGTTCGTAATGGGCGGCGGTGGCCTTCATTGTGTGGATCGAGCCTTCGGCGCGGCTTTGCGCATCGGTCAGGGCGGCAATCAGCTTCATCAGTTCGCCACGGCCTTCGCGCGCGTTTGCCAGCGACCGGTTCAAGCGGGCGGCGTAGTAAACGGCGATCCCCATGATCACGATGGTCAGCAGGTTGATGACGATCTCGTAACCCATCACTCTTCCCCTTCGCGCTTGGCGTCGCTGGTTATCTTCACGGCCATCCGACCGGCGTGTCGGCCCATCTTGCCGACATACATCGACCGTTCGCCGCATTTCATCTCGATCAGGGATTCGGGCGTGCAATCCAGCATCACGCGCGTGCCAACCTTCCAGTCCAGCACCCGGCCCAGGGTAGAAACGGTTTCGCCCAGCACCGCGCGCATTTCGACGTTGGTGTGGTACAGTTCGTTGGACAGGTGATTTTCCCAGATGGAGTCCCTTCCGAACTTCTCGCCCATGAAGTTTTGCAGCAGCAGTTCGCGTACCGGCTCCAGGGTCGCGTAGGGGATCAGCAATTCGATCCGGCCGCCGCGATCTTCCATGTCGATGCGCATCTTGACCAGCACGGCGGCATTCTTGTCGCGGCTGATGGCGGCAAAGCGTGGATTGGTTTCCAGCCGCTCGAACTTGAAGGTCACGGCCGACAGGGGATCGAAGGCGGCGGTCAGGTCGGCCAGTACTACGTGCACCATGCGCTCGATGATGTTGCGCTCGATGGTTGTGTACGGACGGCCCTCGATCCGCATGGCGGCCGTGCCGCGCCGTCCGCCCAGCAGCACGTCCACGATGGAATAGATCAGCGCGCTGTCCGTGTTCAGAAGCCCATAATTGTCCCACTCGTCGGCCTTGAAGACCGAGATCATCGACGGGACCGGCAGCGAACTCATGTACTCGCCGAAGCGCACGCTGGCGATCTGGTCCAGCGTCACGTCCACGTTGTCGGAGGTCAGGTTGCGCAAGGATGTCGACAGCATGCGCACCAGCCGGTCGAACACCACGTCGAGCATCGGCAGGCGCTCGTAGCTGACGAGGCCGCTGTTCGCCAGCACCATGACGCCGTGCGTTGCTTCCTTTGTTTCCTGCGTCACCCCCAGCAGGCCGTCGATGGTGTTCTGGTCCAGGACCTGCGTCGCGCCGCCGGCATTCCCGAGCGCCGCGCCCCAGTCGTCCCCCATTGTCATGGTATCGGTGTTCGTCATTGTACCAGCAACTCGCGGAACAGCACGTCCTTGACCTCGATCGGGGCGCTGGCGGCAGTGACGCGGATCAGCAGTTCCTGGCGCATGCGGTAGATACCCATCGAGCCTTTCAGGTCGTCGGGCCGCAATTCGCGCAGGTAGGTCTGGAACTGGTCGATCACACGGGGCATCATCTTGTCGATAGCCGCCTCGTCGCCCTTGCCCGCGAGCTCCAGGCTGACTTTCGCCTTCAGGAAATGCTGCGTCTTGCCCGGTGAGTCGAGGTTCACCAGAATATCGGGCAAGTCGTGAAACGTAGCCCCGGCGGCGTCCGGGTCCGCGGGCTTGGCGGCGGCGGGTTTGGCATCGGCTTCCTCGCCGTCGGCAGGGGCTTTCTTGCCCAGGACACCGCTGAACATCACACCCGCGCCGCCGCCCAGAACCAGCAGAAGCAGCACCGCCAAGATGATCAGCTTCTTTTTGCTTTTTTTCTTCGATGCGGGTGCGGCCTCTTCGGCGGACATGGGGGAGCCCTCAAACGCTGTGCGAACCGGTTTACCCTAGACCGGCTAGGTTAATGTTTCCTTTGCGGAGGGCCGACGGAGTATGGATTGTTGTGCAGGGTTCAAGGACGACTCAGGTGATCTTCCATGAACTGGCATGCTTCCTGCATCCCCCTTCTCGTGGAGCTAACTGCAGGCGGGTGCCATGTCGAACGCGGGTTATATCGATCTTTCGCTTCAGATGGGACTTCGCCGCCAGATGGACGTGGTCGCGAATAACGTCGCGAACCTTTCCACCACCGGGTTCAAGAGCTCCAGCCTGATGTTCTTGGAGCAGATGACGAAAGCGCCGCGCACGCATGTCGAGGGCATCAGCCCGCGCCTGTCGATGGTCGTCGATGCCGCCACGTATCGCGATACGTCGGAAGGCAGCTTCGTCAAGACCGACAACCAGCTTGATGTTGCCTTGCAGGGCGATGGCTACATGGTGGTGCAGGCAGGCGATGGCCCCCGCTACACCCGCGCCGGCGGCATGCAGCTGAATTCCGACCGCCAGCTGTGCGACCGCAACGGCTTCCCGATCTCGGGCAGCGGCGGCCCCATCACCATTCCGCCAGGCGACAACGACATCACGATCAATGCCTCGGGCACGGTTTCGACCAAGAGCGGCGTACAGGGGCAGCTGCAGCTTGTCCGGTTTGCGAACAACCAGAACCTGACCGCGGCCTCGGGCGGTACATACAAAACAACCGATGCACCCCTGCCCGCCGCCGACACCACGGTGATCCAGGGCGGGCTGGAGGGATCGAACGTGAACCCGGTCGGCGAGATGACCCGCATGATCGACCTGCAGCGCGCCTACGAAAACGTGCAGCACATGCTGGACGACGAAGGTGACCGCGAGAAAAACGCGATGACGAAGCTGAGCAGCGTGACCTGAGAGTATCGCCAGGGCCGGCTGTACCGCGTGCAGTTCAGCTTCAGCGGTTTGTAACCTGTTTATTCGTCCCGCAGCTTGGATGATAGACGTCCCTTGCGATAGGCATCATCCCGGAAGCCGCGCAGCCGCGTTGATCGAAACCTTATCTTCTGCCCGAACTTCATAACCCGGTTGTCGGCGCGAACCTAGGAGCATGCTGCTCGGTGGTTTGAATGCCGCCGCTGGATAACAACGGCATTACCTGCAGAGTCCCGCAATTTCACAGCTCTGGCACGGTTCCTGCATTGTCTCCTTCGCCGCTCCAGCGATCGGCCAAGACGAAGGGGATAGTGGACATGAGAGCACTCGACATCGCCGCCACCGGCATGCAGGCCCAGCAGTTGAACGTGGAGGTTATCTCCAACAACATCGCCAACGTGAACACCACGGGCTACAAGCGCCAGCGGGCCGAGTTCCAGGATCTGCTGTACCAGACGGTGATCCGTCCCGGCACGCAGTCGTCGGATTCCGGCACCATCGTTCCCTCGGGCATCCAGCTGGGCGCGGGCGTCAAGGCGGCCTCGGTTTACCGCATCAATGAACAAGGCAACATCCAGCAAACCTCGAACTCGCTGGACGTCGCGATCAACGGCTCGGGGTATTTCCAGGTGCAGCTGCCGGACGGCACCACCGGCTATACCCGGGACGGCTCGTTTCAGCTGAACGCCACCGGCCAGATCGTCACGGCCGACGGCTACCAGGTGCAGCCCGGCATGCCGGTTCCGCCCGACACCACCAATGTCACCATCAAC